>JAZRGQ010000172.1:0-11249 GCA_045644405.1 Faecousia sp. | reverse complement strand
CAAGCTGTACGAGGGCGTTATAGAGGTTTCGCGGACATATGTATCACGGCCCAACAGGAAGGAATACAGCTGGGAGTACTTTTCCCAAACTTCCGCCTCCCGATTGACGTACAGCGCGGCAGAGGAGAAAATCGGCTCCACCTGCTCCTGCATACTGCGCAGGCTCTCTCTGCTGGTCTGGTAGGTGTAGGTCAGCTCCACAATTCTATCCGTACCGTCTTCTGGATAGACGGCAACCGCTACCTGCGGCAGCTCCATACAACTCTGGGGATTTGCTTCCACAAAATCCTGTATCAGCTGGGTAAAGTCTGTATCCTCATACAGTTTTACACGAAATACCACACCGGCATTCAGGTTTTCCAGAGAATTCAAAACGATTCTCCTCGCCTGCTCCATATTCTGCGCCTGCTTAATTTGCCGAATTTCAGATCTGCTGTGGTTATATTGAATATTAATTGAAATTGCGGTCTTGCCCCTGTTGGTGCCGATTTCATAGGCAATTTCTTCCACTGCATAAGCGCCCAGCGCATTATTTTCCATAACCGCCTTTTTTACAGTGTCCATATAAGACGTCAGCTGGTCAACTGTAATCTCCGGCGCAGATAAAAACGCCTCCGCACTGCCCGATTCAATCATCTCCGTAACCACATCGCGCAGAACAGTATAGGAGTTAATCTCCACGGATTCAGGGCTTAAGCCTGATGTTTCCTCCAAATGAGGATGCACCGAGTAGTAGCTGCCGTCCATCCAAAGACCGCAACCTGTGAAGCAAAGGCATATTGAAAGCAAAATAGCAATGAACCCCTTTTTCAAGCAGGCACCTCTTTTCTACAGAGAATCCTTTGTATAGCGGGAAAAACCGTCGCCCAGCACTTGATGCGCCTCCTGCACGATAATGAAAGCGTCCGGATCAATATCCACCACAAGCTGCTTCAGCTCCGCAAGCTGCTGGCGCTTCACCGCAGTCAGCACAACTTTTGTAGGCGCTCCGCTGTATACGCCAACGCCCTCCAGCAAGGTAGCGCCGCGTTCTAGCTTTTCGCCGATTTCCTTGGCAATTTGATTATGGTGCCGGCTGACAATCAGCGCAACCTTTGAGTAGTCGAACCGGTATACCACTGCGTCCAGAATCTTGCCGGTTACAAAAATCGCGATGCCGCTGTAAAGGGCGCGGGAAATATCCCAAAACACTATGCCGGTAAATACCGCAATGCATAAGTCGAAGATGATGCTGATCATACCGATAGGAACATTACGCCACTTTAGCTTCAGCAGTCTCACAATAATGTCCGAGCCGCCGGTGGAAAATCCGGTAGAAAATACCAGACCCAGACCGGCGCCGCACAGCACACCGCCGTATAACGCGCCAATCAAAGGCTCTGTTTCCGGCACAGGAAGTACAGTAAATAAATCAATAAACGTTGACGAAAGCAACATACCCAGCAGTGAGCCAAAGAAGAATTTTTTGCCCACCTTCCAACCTGCCAACACAAATAGCGGCAGATTAATGATGGCTGTCAAAGTACCGACTGTGCCAAAATTCAGCAGGTGGCTTACCGCCATTGCAAGACCGGTAATTCCACCGGCATTGAGACCGTTTGGCTCAAGGAAAAGGTTAAATCCAATGCTAAACAACGCGCAGCCGATTATTGTTTTCAGTACACTCACTGCCGTAGCACGAATTCTTACCATAAAGCATCTCCTAGACTATACTTCAAATTGAATTTGTTTTTCCTGCGCGTCCTCATCTTTCAGCACAGCGCCTGCCGTGGGAATGTTTCTGCTGCGGTAGCGGCTGGCATTGACGATGCTGCTTTCCTCCAACCGCACAGCGCCACTGAGCGCCGCCTTTTTCTTCAGGGTGATTCCGCTGACGCCAATGGTGTTACGAGTGGTCTTGGGCAACAGCTGGGCTGTAGAGATGATTGCAGCTCTACCGTCTGTTGTGTAAAGAACAACCTGGCAATCTGTCTCCAGCGCCATCGCAGCCTTCAGCGGACTCTTATCAGAGAATGCGCCGGTCAGGCGGCGACGGTTTGTTTTGGTTTCGTATGCCGACAGCGGTACCTTGGCAATTTTGCCGTTCTCGTAGAAGAACAGTACAAAGCCTTTATAGTCGCCCGGCAGCAGAACCTGCAGTACTGTCTCTCCCTGTTCCATACCCAGCTTTTGGGGCAGATAATCGCCAAGGGCAGATGCTTTGCCGTCTTCAAAATCGGAAAGGCGGGATTTATAGCACTGGCAGTGGTCTGTAAACACGAGAATCTCAGCGCGGTTTGTGGTAGCGCAGCTAAAGGCCAGGCTGTCGCCTTCCTTAAACTTCTGCTCGCCGGACATACGCAGGCTCTGGGCTGTTATCTTTTTCAGATAGCCCTCTTTAGATACAAACAACGTTACCGGATACTCAGGAATATCCTCTTCCTCGTCTTCCGGCTCCGCCTGCTGAGAATCGTAGATAATTTCTGTCAGTCTGGGGCGGCCATACTTTTGCGCAACCTGCTCCAGCTCTTTGATAATCAGATTCTTCAGCTTTCTGGGGCTGTTCAAGGTATCCTTTAATTCCTCGATTTCCTTTTCCAGCTCAGAAACTGCCTTAACCTGCTTGAGAATGTATTCCTTGTTGATATTCCGCAGCTTGATTTCCGCCACGTAATTTGCCTGAATCTCATCAATGCCAAAGCCAATCATCAAATTGGGGACAACTTCGTTTTCCATCTCTGTTTCCCGAATGATGGCAATGGCTTTGTCAATATCTAAAAGAATCCGTTCCAGACCCTTCAAAAGGTGCAAACGGTCCTCTTTCTTTTGAATCTGGAAGAAAAGCCGGCGGCGAACACAATCAGTTCTCCAGGCAGTCCATTCCTCAAGAATCTCTCCAACACCCATAACTTTGGGCATACCCGCAATCAGAATATTAAAGTTGCAGGCAAAGCTATCCTGCAATGTTGTCAGGCGGAACAGCTTTTGCATTAATTTATCCGCGTCAACACCCCGCTTCAAATCAATGGTCAGCTTCAAGCCGCCCAAATCAGTCTCATCGCGCATATCCGCAATTTCTTTGATTTTTCCGGCTTTAATCAAATCCGCCACCTTATCCATAATCACTTCTGTGGCAGTGGAGTACGGAATCTCGGTGATTTCAATACGGTTACCGTCTTTTACATAGCGCCACTTCGCGCGCAGCTTAAAGCTGCCGCGTCCGGTAGAATAAATCTCACGGGTAGCTGCTTCATCAAACAGCAATTCACCGCCGGTGGAAAAGTCCGGACCGGGCAGCGTATCCAGAATATCGTGTTCCGGATTGTTCATAAGCGCTATGGTGGTTTCGCAGACTTCCTTCAGATTAAAGGAGCAAATGTTACTTGCCATACCAACTGCGATGCCTTGATTGGCAGATACCAGCACATTGGGGAATGTAGTAGGCAGCAAAGACGGCTCCTGCATTGTGGCATCATAGTTATCCACCATATCCACAGTGTCCAGGTCAATATCACGGAACAACTCAGCGCATATAGAGTCCAGCTTTGCCTCAGTGTAACGCGCTGCTGCATACGCCATATCTCTGGAATATACCTTACCAAAGTTACCCTTGGAGTCCACAAAGGGGTGCAGCAGTGTCTCATTGCCCTTGGCCAGACGCACCATCTTTTCGTAAATAGCCGGATCACCCTGGGGATTCAAACGCATAGTCTGACCCACAATATTTGCAGATTTTGTTCTGCCACCGGACAGCAATCCCATCTTGTACATCGTATACAACAGCTTTCTGTGGGACGGCTTGAAGCCGTCAATCTCCGGAATCGCACGCGACACGATGACAGACATTGCATAAGGCATATAGTTCAGCTCCAAGGTTTCGGAGATTGCCTGCTCGGTTGTGGAGCCAACAAGCCCTACAATGCCATCGGTATTTATCTTTTTCTTATTCTGTTCTACTTCTTTTTTCTTTCGCGCCATAGTCTGCCCCTCTTAGGAAATGTCAGCCAAATCCAGATACTTGGCGCCATTTTCCGCAATAAAGTTTTTCCGTTCATTCAGTGCATCGCCCAGCAAAACATCAAAATAGTGGCTTGTGCGCTCCGCATCTTCAGGCATCACCTTAATCAGCCTACGGGTTTCCGGATTCATTGTGGTCATCCACATCATCTCGGGGTCGTTTTCACCAAGACCCTTAGAGCGCATAATGTTCACCTTTTTGCCTTCAAGCTCTTTCAGAATCTTGACTTTCTCCGCCTCGTTGTAGGCAAACTGGGTCATATCCTTATTCTTATCCCGGTAGTTGATTTCAAACAACGGCGACTCTGCAATATAAACATATCCATCGCGAATCAATGTGGGGCAAAGGCGATACAGCATTGTCAGAATCAAGGTGCGAATCTGAAATCCGTCAACGTCCGCGTCCGTACAGATAACTACCTTGTTCCAGCGCAGATTGTCAATATCAAAGCTGCTTAAATCCTTTGTTTTCTTACCTTGAATCTCCACACCGCAGCCGAGAACTTTTATCAGGTCTGTGATAATGGGAGAGCCGAAAATCTTATTGTAATCTGCCTTCAAGCAGTTGAGAATCTTGCCGCGAACAGGCATAATTCCCTGGAATTCAGCATCTCTGCTCAGCTTAACGCTGCCCAATGCGGAATCACCCTCCACGATATACAGCTCTCGCACGCCGGTATCCCGGCTTCTGCAATCTACAAACTTTTGCACGCGGTTGGCAATATCCAGCTTTGTTGTCAGTTGCTTTTTTATGTTGGTCTTTGTTTTCTCTGCAGATTCTCTCGCCCTTTTGTTAATAAGAATCTGGTCCGCTGCCCTGTCTGCGTCCTGTTTGTTTTCAATAAACCACACCTGCAGCTGCTCTTTGAAAAACGCAGTCATTGCCTCCTGGGTAAATTTGGAATTGACCGATTTTTTCGTCTGGTTTTCAAAGCAGCCAATGGTAGAGAAACAGTTTGTTACGATAACAAGGCTGTCCTGAATATCCTGGAAGATAATTTTGTTTTCATTTTTTGTGTATTTATTGCTGTCTTTCAGGTATTTGTCAAATGCTGCAGTAAAGCCCAGCCGCACAGCGCGGTCGGGGCTTCCGCCGTACTCCAGCCAGGAAGAATTGTGATAGTATTCCACGTGGCTGATTTGCTTGGAAAAGCAAAACGCGGCAGTTATTTTCAGCTTCATCTCCGGTCGGTTTTCCGCATCTCTGCCTCTACGTTCAGTTTCCATAAACAGCGGCATTGTAAACGCATTATCCCCTACCAATTCCTCAACATACTGCTTTATGCCGTTTTCGTAGCAGTATTCTTCCGTTTCAAACTTATTACCAACCTGATTGCGGAAGCGGAAGGTAACACCTTTATTTACCACAGCCTGCCGGCGAAGCACGTCCCGATAGTAGTCTGCAGGAATGTTAATATCGGTAAACACCTGCTTATCCGGGCGCCAGTGGAACACAGAGCCGGTCTTGCGGCCACGGTCGGTAGGCTCCTTTTTCAGTCCGCCCTTATTGCGTCCCTTTTCAAAATGCAGGTCATAACGAAATCCGTCGCGGCGGATAGTTGCATCAAAAAATTCCGATGCATACTGGGTCGCGCAGGAGCCCAGGCCGTTAAGGCCCAGAGAATACTCGTAGTTTTCGCCATTTTCGCCATACTTACCGCCGGCATACATCTCGCAGAATACCAGCTCCCAGTTATAGCGTTTTTCCTTTTCATTGTAGTCAACAGGACAGCCGCGGCCAAAGTCCTCAATCTCAACAGACAAATCCTCGTAGCGCGTAACGATAATTGTATCGCCGTGTCCTTCTCTAGCTTCGTCAATTGCATTGGAAAGGATTTCAAACACCGCGTGCTTGCAGCCTTCCAAATCATCGGAACCAAAAATAACCGCAGGGCGTTTGCGAACACGCTCCTCGCCCTTCAGCATTGAAATACTGGAGTTTCCATATTGTTCCTGTCTGGTTCTTTCCATATTTTTTACCTGCCAAACTAAAGTATTATTCACCTTATTATACACATTTTGTGGAATTAAGTCAACAAAAACCACAACATCTTGTTGGTAAATCCCCGCCACGAAGAATGAAATGCGTTTGCTTTTTTAATCCAGCTATCTTTCGTCTGCTTGTTCTATTTATCTGCCCACGGACATACTGTGTTTTAGGCAAAACAAGGTGGGTTAAGGAGGCTGGCTATGGAAACTATTTATTGCGATATTGCCACACGAACAGGTGGAAATGTGTATATCGGTGTTGTCGGTCCGGTGCGTACCGGAAAATCTACGCTCATTAAGCGGATAATGGAAGCATTTGTAATCCCCAATATTGAAGATCCATACCGCAAGGAGCGGGCAAGAGACGAACTTCCCCAAAGCGGCTCCGGTAAGACAATCATGACCAGTGAGCCAAAATTTATTCCGGAGGAGGCTGTTGAGATCTCTCCGGACGGCACATCACAGCTGCGTATACGTATGATTGATTCCGTCGGGTATATGGTCTGTGGAGCTGTCGGTGCGCAGGAAGACGGCAATCCGAGAATGATTGCCACACCCTGGTTTGATTATGAAATCCCGATGACAGAGGCAGCAGAATTAGGTACAAAAAAAGTAATGCAGGAGCATTGCACCATTGGTCTGGTAGTTACCACAGACGGCACAATCACCGACATTCCCCGCAAGGATTATCTGGAGGCAGAGCGCAAAGCAATTTTAGATATGCAAGCTACCGGCAAACCGTTTCTCGTAATTGTGAATTCTACCTCCCCGCGCAGCACCGACGCAAGGGATACCGTTCAGTACCTTACTGCACAATTCGGTGTGCAGCCGATCGTTATGGACTGTCAAAGTCTTGATGAGGACGGTATTCAGCAGCTGCTGCAGAAACTGCTGTATGCATTCCCCTTACAGCAGCTTCAGGTATATCTGCCTGGCTGGCTAAATGCGCTTGAGTGGGAGCACCCGGTAAAAACAAGCCTTTATCAAAAGCTTCTGGAATGTGTGCAAACCATTCGCACACTTGGGCAGGCTGAAAACGCGCTGGCCCCTGTTGGGGATTTGGAGGTTGTTTCTGCTTTTTCAGTCCGCAGCATCGACCTTTCAAGCGGCACAGTCAGCTGCTGCGTAGAATTCCCCAACTCGCTCTACTATGAAATTTTAAGCAAAAAGACAGGTCTGACTGTTGAAAATGACGCACAGCTACTGTCCCTTCTGACAGAGCTGTCGCAAATTAAGCAAGAATACGATAAGATATCTGATGCGTTGACTGCAGCAAAATCCACCGGTTACGGAATCGTTATGCCGACTGCAGATGAAATGACTCTGCAAACACCGGAGGTTGTTCGCAAGGGCGGTGCATTCGGCGTCAAACTGAAGGCAGGCGCACCGTCTATCCATATGCTGCGGCTTGACATCGACACAGAAATCAGCCCAATGGTGGGCGGTGAGCAGCAATCGCAGGACTTAATTGCATACCTGTCTAATGAGGACCCGGAAAAACTGTGGGAAAGCAATATTTTCGGGCGTTCTGTCTACACCCTCATTCAGGAAGGTCTTACCGCAAAGCTGGTACGTACGCCGGACGATGTGCGTGAAAAATTCCGCGGCAGCCTTAACCGCATTGTCAATGACGGTGCAACCGGCTTGATTTGCTTAATTTTATAACAGAAACACTAATACCCGACCAAAAGGTCGGGTATTTTACATATTTTATATTGTTTTTTATCTGCTTTTCATATATTTTTTCAAACATTTCCCTTTACCCTTCCAGAATATTGTGATACACTATTAAAAGAATTTTTTTGGGGGCCCGTTATGAAACTACCGCAACCTACAAATAAAAAGCAGTATCCATTGGCTGCTGCATTTTTACTGCCGTTTTGCGCGCTTTTGCTGCTTCGCTTAATAAACACAATAAGCTTTAACGGCACATACTCAATGCTTTACTCCGACCAGTATCATCAGTATTACCCGTTCTTTCTGGAATTCCGCAGAGTCCTGCGTTCCGGCGGCTCATTGCTGTATAGCTGGAACGTGGGTTTGGGTATGGATTATCTTGGCTTAATATCCTATTATCTGGCGTCCCCTTTGAATCTTTTCAGCGTTCTTGTTCCCGAGGGTATGACACTTGCTTATTTCTCCTTGCTGATGCCCATCAAGTTAAGTCTTGCCAGCCTGTTTTTTGCAATCTTCTTAAAGGAAATCTTCAAGAAAAACGACTATTCTATTGCTATTTTCGGTAGCTTCTACGGTCTTTCCGCGTGGGCGCTGGCATATCAGTGGAACATTATGTGGCTGGATACATTTGCGCTGCTTCCGCTGGTTGTGTTGGGTGCAATCCGCTTAATTAGAGATAAAAAATTTGTTTTATACACAGTTTGTCTGTTTTTATCCGTCTATTCCAACTATTATATTGGATTCTTTACCTGCATTTTTGTATTCCTACTGTTCTTTTGTTACGAAATTTGTCGGTGGAAAGGTTTTGCACGATTCTTCTCCGATCTTTCCCGGATTGCCTTGTTCTCTGCTCTCGCCATCGGTATGACCGCAATTCTGGAGTTGCCTGCTCTGGCAGCGCTGCAAACTACCCAGTCAAGTGTAAATAAATTTCCGGAAGGATTTAAGCTCAATATCACCGATGACGACTCGTGGCGCGGCTTGCTCGACGCAATGCGGCAGGTTGCCGGCAATATGAACGGCGGATTGGAGCCCAGCTTCAAAGAGGGACTTCCCAATCTCTACTGCGGTGTGCTCACCAATATTCTGGCGATTCTGTATTTAATCTCCCGACAGGTCAAGCTTAGAGATAAAATCTGCTGTGTATTTTTACTGCTTTTCTTTAATATCAGCTTTATCATTCGTCAACTGGATTATATTTGGCACGGTTTTCATTTTACAAATATGATACCGTACCGCTTTAGCTTCCTGTACAGCTTTGTGATGCTTTATATGGCATACCGTGCCTGGACGCTTAGAAGAAGCTTCCGTACCTGGCAAATCAGCGCTGCAATATTGCTAGCCTTGAGCATTTGCCTGAGCAACAATAAGTTTAACGATTTTATCGACCTCATTACAGGAAATGTGGCATTCCAACCCTGGAGTGGTGCAGATGCCATTTTCTCCAACATTGAAATTCTGGCGCAGCATTGCACCTATGTTGCTTATAATCTTGTTTTACTCGGTGTATATACCGCATTCTTAATTTACGCTAACCATTGGAAGCAGCTTCCTGAAATGCCAACCTTTGAAGAAAAGCAGACATATTTACAGGAAATGCGCAACCGCCGTTCCGTCGGCAGCGCCGCTCTGGTATGCGTTATGGTTATGGAACTGGCGCTGAATCTGGTAAATTTCGGTGTCTGGTTCCCCGGCACAAACGTTAGCAATTACCCAAAAGGCACAGATGACGCCGAAAAGGTCATCGCCTATATGCAGGAGCAGGAAACCGGCAATCTGTTCTACAGAACAGAAACCACCCACTCCCAGACACTAAATGACGGCGCACTAAACGGTTACTACGGCGTTTCAACCTTTACCAGCTCTGCAAATGTGGATGTAACACTGTTTATGCAGTCGCTTGGTTATGGCGCTAAAAACACCTATAACCGCTACTGTTTTGAAGAAAGCTCACCGGTGTCAAACCTGTTTCTGGGCATAAAATATATGCTGGAAAGAGACGGAAATCTGGAAGAAAACCCCTACTTTGATGACGTCTACGCCTCCGGCGATGTGCATTTGCTGAAGAACAATGCGTATCTGCCTCTTGGCTTTTTGGCAAATTCCCAGTTAATTAACGCCGAATTCTCTATTAATTCCAACCGATTTGACTTCCAGAATGAGTTGATGCAGTTGGCAGCCGGAATCAATGGCGATGTCTGGCACGGACTTTCCGGTAACAGTCTGATTATTAACGGCAGTAATGCGACCCTTTCCTCCCAACCCCAGTCCGGCTACTGCAACTACACGACAGAAA
The DNA here is from genome assembly GCA_045644405.1 of Faecousia sp. GTDB lineage: Bacteria > Bacillota > Clostridia > Oscillospirales > Oscillospiraceae > Faecousia. The sequence continues at coordinate 1,291 of JAZRGQ010000172.1, read as the reverse complement.
CAGAATCCGGCACTGTTACCTATAGTTACACAGCAGACACAGAAGGCTTCCTGTGCATCAATCTGGACCTTTCCAAAAAGAACAGCTACAGTGTCTGGCTGAACGGAAAAGAGCTATACAGCGAGACCTACAGCCTGCCGCAGATGCTTGCAGTCAGCCAGCTGGTTGAAGGCGACGTTGTAGAAATCAAGTTAAAGTGTAAGGCAAACGAGAAAGGCACCATCAATATCACGGCTGCGATCCTTGATGAAGAACTTTTCCGCGACGCCTACGAGGTTCTAGCTGCTTCCACTCTGGAAATAACCGACTTCCGCGATACCCGCGTCGAAGGAACTATTCATTGTAACCGAGATGGTGTGCTCTACACCTCAATTCCGCAGAACGGAAACTGGTCCGCAACGGTAGACGGCAAAGAAGCAGAAATTGTTCGCATCGGTAATGCGATGTGCGGTCTTTTACTAACTGAAGGTAGCCACGAAATTACGTTCCGGTATCGAAATCCTGCATTTTCACTTGGCTGGAAAATCAGCCTGGTTTGCCTGGCAGTCTTTATCGTTTTGTATTGCTGCTACTATAAGCCTAATTTTAAGCTTAAAAAAGGCAGGTTTCAGAGATAATCAAAAGCTCCACTCAAACGAGTGGAGCTTTTCTTTATAATTTATTCACTAAAACATCAGCAATCGAATCCAGATCTGATTTTTCCGAAATTACGTGGTAATCACAGGCTACATTATCAAAACAGCCGTGTTTCTTCTCCAACATAGCAGCCACCGGAGCTGGCAGATTACCCCGCATTCGCTGGGCGAAGCGAGACTTAATCAGTTCAATATCGGCTGTTACAAGGACGCGCAGCGCCCCCTCTGGCAATAAATCCAAACATTCCGTCTCCGAAATAACAAAAATAATGTTCTCGCCGTCTATTGCTGCGCCCAGCCTTTTCTGGAACATGGCTTTTGCGATATCTTCGTTCTTTGCCAGCCGCAAATAGTCCTTCCCGGTAAATACTTCGCACGAGATCCTCGCTGCAAGTTTATTTGCCAGCGTGCTTTTACCTGTGCAGCTTTCTCCAATAATACCTATTACCATATGATTTCTCCGGTTTAATGATTGCTTTATAAAAAAAGAGAGCCAGGATAACTCCTGACTCTCGGTGTTGGCATTACCTATCTTCCCAGGCAGTCGCCCGCCAAGTATTGTCGGCGCAGATGTGCTTAACTTCTGTGTTCGGGATGGGAACAGGTGGACCCACATCGCAATCAATACCAACTATTTTGGTGACCCGTACCGGATT
>JAZRGQ010000171.1:0-6458 GCA_045644405.1 Faecousia sp. | reverse complement strand
AGCGGCAGGAATGTGGCGCGGCCGCTATTGGTGCGCTTTAAGTATCCGATTGCAGCCTTGGCGTCCTGCTCTGTGTCTACAACAATCTGCTGCATTGCACTGCCCAGCGCAATTTCAATTGCAACCGTATAGGCATCATCTGCGCGAATCAAGCGGGAAACCGGCCCGTGAATATGGCGCAGTTGACCGCGCTGCGACTCCAACATAACAGCACGTACCGATTTATGGAAGCTTTCAAAATCCCGCTCCATCGCCCGGAAAACTTTGGCTTTTGCGGAAATGCTATCCAGCTTTCCGGTTACCTCTCGCAGCTGCTGTTCGTATGTATCCCGATTTTTGGCCCGGGTACTTTGCCGCAGTGTGTAGCCTGCAATAGAGTTGTTGGCTGCGGTAACCTCCTGACGGGCTGCGTCCAGGTCCTTACGGCAGGCATTCAGATTCTCCAGCGCCTCCTGCTGCCGTGCTTCCGCGCCCTGCAGGTCTGCGTTCAACTGGTCTTTCCGCTGCTTGCCCTCTGCCAAAGATGTGTCAAGACCGCGCAAATCCGCTTCTCTGCCGGCAATATCCGCTGTCAGCGCGCTTTCCTGGGCGCGCAGCTGCAAATACTGCTTGGAAAGGCCCTGGGCAGAGCTTGCCATTGCAGCAAGCTCCTGCTGCAGCTGGGAAACAGTACTGTGCTTTTCAGCCAGCTCCTGCTGAATCTGATTGACACGCAAAGTGCTTTGCTCCATCTGGGCGGCAATACCGCCACTGCGGTCATCGGCGCCCTGCAATTCGTCCTCAATGCGACGCAGGTTGGCGTTGTTGTTTTCCACATTGCTGCGTAAAATCGCAATTTGTCCGTCCAGCTGCTGATAAATACCCTCCAGCATACTCAGCTTTACACGGACATTCTCCAGCGCTTCATCACGGCTGCGCAGATCTGCGCTCAGCTCCTCAGAGCGGTTATATAATTTATCCAGATCATCGTGGGCCTGCTGCAGCACAAAAGCAGCAGAAGCATAATCCTCTTCCGCCTTCTTTGCATCGGCAGACAGCTTTTCCAGTCTGTCCAGCCAGACCGCAATCTCGATTCCCTGCAGCTCATCTTTAAATTCCAGATACCGCTTTGCCTTCTCCGCCTGCTGCTTTAACGGCTCCAGCTGCAGCTCCAGCTCCGATACCTTATCGCCAATACGCAAAAGATTGTCCTCTGTATGCGCCAGCTTGCGCTCAGTTTCCTCCTTGCGTTGGCGGTACTTGGAGATACCCGCTGCCTCTTCAAAAATCTCACGGCGGTCGCTGCTTTTTAAGGACAAAATCTCATCGATTCTACCCTGACCGATATTCGAATAACCCTCACGGCCCAGACCGGTATCCATAAACATCTCGTGGATATCGCGCAGGCGGGCAGACTGACGATTGATATAGTATTCACTATCGCCACTGCGGTAGTACCGGCGGGTAACCATCACCTCGTCGGCTTCATAGGGCAAGGCTCTGTCAGAATTATCCAGTGTAAGTGTGGCCTCCGCAAAGCCTACTGCCGCGCGCTTCTGGGTGCCGCCAAAAATCACATCCTCCATTTTTGCGCCACGGAGCGTCTTTGTGCTCTGCTCACCCATAACCCACAAAATGGCATCGGAAATATTAGACTTTCCCGAGCCGTTAGGGCCTACAATGGCAGTAATATCGTCGCCAAAACGGATAAGGGTTTTGTCAGGGAAGGACTTAAATCCCTGTACTTCCAAACTTTTTAAATACACAGCAAAAACCCCTTGTCAAATAGTTAAAATAAATCAATTTATTATACCGAAAAAACGCGCAAAATGCAAGGATTTCTTTTCCATTTTTACTTGCTTTCCACGTATTTGCCTTTGAAATGCTGCGCAACCCAGTTTGTTCTATATTTGTTGATGATTTGTTGACAATTTATTGACTTTTTATGGTAAAATAAATAAAAAGAAATTCCACACGCGGAAAGGACCTTTCATTATGTTAGAACTGAAACAAATCACAAAGGACTACCCTGCCGGTAACGGACAGGTCAACGCCTTAAAAGGTATCGACCTGCAATTCCGCAAAAGCGAATTTGTGTCCATTCTCGGGCCCTCCGGCTGCGGTAAAACCACAATGCTTAATATCATCGGCGGACTCGACCAGTACACTTCCGGCGATTTGGTCATCAACGGCCGCTCAACAAAAGAATACAAGGACAGGGACTGGGACGCCTACCGCAACCACTCCATCGGCTTTGTCTTCCAAAACTACAACCTAATCCCCCATCAGAGCGTACTGCAAAATGTAGAGCTGGCGCTGACACTGTCCGGCGTTCCGAAAAAAGAGCGCCGCGCAAGAGCAAAAAAGGCGCTGGAAGATGTGGGCCTTGCGGACCAGCTGTATAAAAAGCCCAGTGAAATGTCCGGCGGACAGATGCAACGTGTGGCGATTGCAAGAGCGCTGGTAAACAATCCCGACATTATTCTGGCAGATGAGCCCACCGGTGCGCTGGATACAGAAACCAGCAAGCAGGTTATGGACATTCTTAAGCGTATTTCCAATGACAAGCTGATTATTATGGTTACCCATAACCCCGACCTTGCCGAGGAGTATTCCACCCGCATTATCCGTATGCTGGACGGTGTCATTACCGATGATTCTATGCCGCCTGCCAAAGAGGAGCTGACGCACGCCACTCCCGCCACACAGAAGAAAACGAAAAAGCCATCTATGTCCTTTGGCACCGCTTTTATGCTGTCGCTGAAAAACCTTTTTAGTAAAAAAGGACGCACGATGCTGACCTCTTTTGCCGGGTCTATCGGTATTATCGGTATCGCGCTGATATTTGCGGTTTCTCAGGGAATGACCACCTACATTCGAGTGGTGCAGGAGGAAACCCTATCCTCCTACCCTATCACCATTGAGCACCAGACAATGGATATGAACGCTCTGATGTCTGCATTTATGGAGGCAGCCGGCGGCGACACCGCCCACGAAAAAGACGGTGTTTACAAAAAATCTGCCCTTTACGATATGATAAACGCCTTAAATCAGACGAATATGCAGGAAAATGACCTGTACACATTCAGGGCGTTTTTGCTGGAGCAAATAGCAAACAAGGACACCTTGTATCCGGCTGTCAGCGGAATTCAGTATAGCTACGATTTGCCGCTTCTTATCTACACAAAGAATGTAGACGGCGACATTATTGCTTCCGACACCACCGCCCTGATGAGCGAAATCATTCGCGAATATATGGGTATGGATATGGCTGCAATGCTGGGCGCAAGCGAAGGTGGCGGTGTTATGAACACTATGCTCTCATCGAGTATGTCGATGCAGCAAAACCGTATGCGTCTTTGGCAGGAAATGCTCGCCGGTAAAGACGGCGCACTTATCAGCGATGTGCTGAAAAAGCAGTACGATGTGGTCTACGGCGACTGGCCCAACAGCTATGACGAAATCGTTCTCGTGCTGGACGAGCGAAATGAGCTTGACGATATGACCCTGTATGCATTGGGCCTTCTTTCAAAACAGAACATTGACGCCCTTATGTCCGCCGCTGTAGACGGCACAGTCCTGGAAGATACCGAAATGAAGTGGTCCTACGAAGAAATCTGCGACCTTTCCTACCGCTTGATTTTGAATTCCAGCTGCTACACTTATGATGAAACCACCGGTCTGTACAGGGATTTGCGGGATACCGATGCAGGAATCCGCTATTTGTATGACAACGGCCTGCCGCTGAAGGTTACAGGCATTATCCGCCCCAATGAGGACGCCGCCACTGCGATGCTGACAGGCTCTATCGCATATACCAGCGAGCTGACAGAGTATGTAATCTCCGAGTCCCAAAAATCCTCTGCGATAAAAGCTCAGCAGGATACACCCACCGTAGACGTAATCACAGGTCTTCCCTTCCAAGAAAATACCGGCAATCTGTCTGTAAGTGAAAAGGCTGCCGACCTGCGGGCATATCTGACCGGCTTATCCGAAAGCGAAAAGGCGACTGCCTATGTAAAAATCAAGAGTATCCCCGACGGCGCTTTTCTGGAGCAGTCCGTTTCCCAATCCTTGTCCGGTATGACCCGCGAACAGATGAATGCAAGCCTTATCCAGGGGTTAACCGAACAGATTACTGTAGACGAACAGGAGCTTACCTCCTATGTGGAAGGTATGAGCGATGAAGAAATTACCGCCATATTTGAAGAGCTCCTTGCAGAGCAGGTAAAATCCCAGTACGCCCAGCAAATTGCCCAGCAAATGGCAGGTATGGAACCGCTGCAGCTTGCCGCAGCCCTTGACGCGGAGCTATCTGCCTATACCGACGATGCCTGCGCCGTCTACTATGATGAGATAATGGAGTTTTCCGACTCCACGCTGGAAAGCAACCTCCTGGCTCTGGGGTATGTGGATTTGGAAACACCATCATCGATTAACCTGTTTGCCTCCTCCTTTGCCAACAAAGATGTTATCGAGGACGTAATCAGTCAGTACAACGAGGGTAAAGACGAACTTCAGAAGATTCAGTACACCGACTATATCGGCATTATGCTCGCCTCCATTACCACAATCATCAACGCAATCACCTATGTACTGATTGCCTTTGTGGCAATTTCTTTGGTAGTTTCGTCTATTATGATTGGCGTAATTACCCTGATTTCCGTACAGGAAAGAACAAAGGAAATCGGTATCCTGCGCGCAATCGGCGCATCAAAGAAAAATGTGTCGAGTATGTTTACCGCAGAAACAGTTATTATCGGCTTTACTGCAGGATTATTGGGCATCGGGGTAACCTACCTTCTGTGTTTCCCCATTAATGCCATCATCAACTATCTGACCGGCATTGCCAATCTGGACGCTATTCTCCCCATTCCTGTTGCAGTGATCCTTGTGGGCATCAGTATGCTGCTCACCTTGATTTCCGGTATGATTCCCTCTCGCAGCGCCGCAAAGAAAGATCCTGTGGTCGCCCTTAGAAGTGAATAAAAAATCACCCCGCCAATGGCGGGGTGATTTTTTATTAATTTACCGCTTCTTTAATCGCCTGACGGTTTTGCTCCAGATCAGGCACCAGAACGCTCATTCCGCGGATTGATGCGTATTGATACGTACCTTCCGCAGGTATTTGCAGGGAGTTTGTCTGCAGGTCAGACAGGACCGGGAATATGTTCATTACATAGCTCATAATCTCTACGTTGGACAAGTCTGTGGTTAATGCAGGCAGCGCCTTTTTCAGCAGCGCGTTCAGCTCAGATACACTCTTGTCCCGGATCTTATCCAGTATGGTGCTGATAACCCGTCTTTGACGGTCGGTACGCTCAAAATCACCGTTACCGATATAGCGGATTCTACAGAATGCCAGCGCCTGCTGACCGGTGAGGAGGTTTTTGCCTTCCTTCAGGCTCCACTTACCGGCGGAGCTGGGATCAATGTCCCAGTTGCCGTTACGGTTCAAGAATCCAGCCTCAGAAGAAGTCAGCTCCATCTCAACGCCGCCCAGCATATCAATAATGTCCATAAAGGCAAAGAAATCTACCTCAACGTGCGCATCAACTGCTACGCCAAAGTTTTGCGCAAGGCACTGATCCAGCAGATCTGCGCCGCCTATCTGGTAGCAGGCGTTGATACGGTTGTCCTGGTAACCGGGAATCGGCACATACATATCACGCATAAACGAGGTCAGGGTCATTGTCTTTTCCGAGACATTAATGGAGCAAAGCATCATCACATCAGAGCGCTGGCGGCCCTGTCCCTTACGGCGGTCCTGACCGATGATCAAAATATCAAAAATGTCCTCGCGGTTAACAACATCGTCAGAGTTGCTGCCCCATTCCACATCGTCCGGATCAATCACAGGACCGGAAAAATTGTCATCATCGGTTTGCTGATTCTGCAAGAACTCCTCGTATTCCTCAGAAGACATTGTGTCTTGATTCAAATCTCTGCCAATCAGACCCAATATACTTTCCAAATACACTGTGCCGGCAACCAGCAGCAGAAAAATCACCGCCAGCGCAACACACAGAACAATCAGTAATTTCTTTTTCGGATTTTTTTCTTTATTTGTATCCTTTTTCATAGCTCTATTCCTCCAATTCAGCGTTCTTCATTAGCCAAAGAACGGATTCCAGTTAAACCACCAGGGCATATCAAACTGCTCCTCGTTCTCCGGTACTGTCGGGGCAATCTGCTCCGGCTGGACCGGCTGCGTAGGCGTAGATTCCTGAGGTTTCTCGTCCAAAGTAATCTGCAGACTTACCTGCTGACCTGCGCGGTAAACCGTAACGGTAGTTGTCTGTCCAATTTCAAATCTGCGTAAAGCGCGGGTTAAATCGCTGACCGAGCGAATTTCATAGCCGCCCAGCTCCACAATAATATCCTGCGCCTTCAGCCCTGCCTTTTCAGCAGCATAGCCGCTTGTAACTTCTTCAACATATGCGCCGGCAGGCAAGCCGTATGTCTGGGCAGTCGTATCC
>JAZRGQ010000170.1:0-15215 GCA_045644405.1 Faecousia sp. | reverse complement strand
CCCTGTACAGCGCGCAGAAGGGCTGCGGATTGGTCCATTGTTAGGTATTTTGGCAGGCTTTTACGCAGCTTGGGATATTCCAGGTCTGCTACCGGATTTTCCGTTAATTGCTTTGTTCGTACCGTTAAATACTTAAAAAAGGACTTGATAGTCGATAGTTTTCTTGCTCTGGAGGCAGGCTCGATACCGTGGTCTACAGCAAATTTGCCGATAGCACGGTCATTTGCAAGATAAGATAGAAAATCAAATACGTCAGAGGAAGTAATGCTGCGAATAAACTCCAAATCCACGTCCTTTATGGAGATTTCCTCCAGAGAGGTCTGAATGGGCATATCGTTGCGCATCAGCTTCATAAAGCGCAGAAACATACGCACATCAAGATAATATTCAGATATAGTCTTTTGGGATTGACCCTTGATTGTTTCGTGATAGATAAGGAAATCACGTACAAGCTGCGGGCAGTCGGAATATCGCTGCATACAATCACATCCTAATCAGAATATTAGATATTGTAACATACACAGTTAGCGAACGCAACAAAAAATGCGATATTCGACAAAATGTTCGTATAATTATACGCAAAATATGATAAATTGTTCGTAAATTGGAGAAATAAAGCATTAATTTCCTTAAATATACTATATAATTGTTCTAAAATTGCATTATTCGCATAAATAGGGTGATTATAGATGATATAGCGCTCATAATTGCATTTAGATATTACGAATGCAATCTAATAAAATTCAGAGCATTGAGGCAATAGCAGTATATTACACAGTAGCAAGCTGCAATCATATCTGCATCACGAAATAATAGGCATACATAATTAGTAATTGGTATAAGCGTAACTATAATAGAAGATAAAGGAACAAGAAAGAAAAACTGTCAGCTAAGTGAAATCTATTTATTATAATATAGTAATTAATAGAACATCTATGCAGGTGCTTAGAGCAGTCCTGGAATCAGCGCAATTGAGTCATAATCGTACCGGAGAGCCGCTTTTGGCTTAAAAACCTTTATAATGCACTTCTAACGCAACAAAATTTTTATTTTGTTGCGTTAGTTAGGTTTTACGTTATAAATCGATTTCAAGAGAACGCTACTCCTCTCTATACCGCAAGGTATACAAAAATACCACAGCAGAGCAATTTCTGCCGTGGTATTCATTATTTTGTTTCGTGCAAATAGATTTTATCCAGTTCTTTTTTATTGCGACCGACAGTAATATAGCAAACAACAACACCAAACAAAGCAGCAACTGCCATCGTAATACGGTAGTCCAGTACTTCCCCCATTGCGCCGAACAGCAGCGCGCCTACACTGCTGGCAATGCAAACAGCAGCATTGGAGAATGCGTTTACCCGCGCTCGGTATTCTTCCGGTAAATACTGCTGTATAGAGCTTGCGCGTACAGTCGCGCTGTTTATCCCAAGAAATCCGCATATGCTGCGGTTTATTAACATCGCAGGATACGGTAGCCACAGCAAAATACCGTCCATCACATTATATATCTGCTGCACGAAGTAAACAAAACGTCTTCTTGCTTGGGGTTTCATATTCGTATGATAACGCACGGTACCGCCAATTGTTCTTCCAATAAACTCTGCAGCTGAAAAATAGGCGTACATCTGCGCTGAAAATCCGGGTGTCATTCGGAAAAACGCAACAAGAATTGGACTGGTTCCGGTAAATGCACCATTTGTATAGGCATCATATGCGTAGATATTAAGCAGTCCCTTCTCCCCTTTCAGATATCTAAACCCATCTTTAAGGTCCTGTATCCAAAGGGAAAAACCTGTTTTTTCAGTGCTGATTCGTCTGGTTTCGTCGAGTTTTATACCACTTTCAATAATGGCTGCCAAAATCGACAAGCCGCTCTGAATGAACAGGATATTTGCTACACCGATTGTGTCCATCAGAAATGCAGCCACCGGCATTATCAACATATTCATCACAGGATACAGCATCGCGCTGACAGTATAACCTTTATCTTCAAATCCTGCAGGAATTGTTTTGGGGAAAATGCAGTTAAACGCAAGAGAATCAAAGGCGTTAACAGAGTTTACTATTAAGGAAAAAATCAAATAACCCACATAAGAAAACTGGAAATTTGATAAGTAAATAGCTGCGATTGCATACAAAATGCCACCAAACAGGTCTCCTCCAACAAGGAACGGTTTTCTTGGAAAGCGGTCCATAATCGGCGCAATAAAAATCGGCAGTATGAAATGTGGCAGAATCTGCAACGATGCCAGAAAACCTGTGGCTAGTGTACTTCCGGTTTCATCAAATACCAAAAATGTCAGCGCATAGCTGCCTGCGATTCCGCCGATTGCGCCGCACATACTTGCAAGCATTAGTAATGTATAATTCCTTGACCACAAGGTACTCTTTTTCATCTACCTCTCCCCTTTGGTGCCTATTTCAGTACAAAATGCTATTTTATTTACATTACAGTAACAGCAATACTATACATTTGTCAATTATATTTATATGTGAAAACAAACTTTACATATTCGGATTTTAACATTATAATAGAATTGAATATTTGCCAGGAGGTATACATATATGGCTATTCAAAGAATTGGAGTTTTAACCAGCGGTGGCGACGCGCCCGGTATGAATGCCTGTGTTCGTGCTGTTGTACGTACCGCTTTATATCACGGCATTGAATGCTACGGTATCCGTCGCGGATATAACGGCTTGATTGCCGGTGATGTTATGCAGCTGAACGAAAAGACTGTTTCCCACATTATTAATCGCGGCGGCACTATATTAAATACAGCCCGCAGCAAGGAATTTATGACGCAGGAAGGCCAGCAAAAGGCAGTTTCTACCTGCAAATTCCTGGGTTTGGACGGCATTATTGCCATTGGTGGCGATGGCACCTTCCGTGGCGCCCGTGCTCTGTCGCAGTACGGCGTTAATGTTGTGTGCATTCCTGCTACCATTGATAACGATATCAGCTGTACAAACTACTCTATCGGCTTTGACACAGCTGCAAATACCGCCATTGAATGTATCGACAAGCTCCGTGATACAATGCAGTCCCACGAGCGCTGTTCTGTGGTGGAAGTTATGGGCAGAAACGCAGGCTTTTTGGCAATGTACGTCGGCTTGGCGGTTGGCGCAACTGCTGTTCTCGTTCCGGAAGAGCCCTTCGATTTTAACAAGGATATTATCGAAAAAATTCGCCGCGCCCGTCTCAAAGGTTTTACACACTATATGATTGTGGTGGCTGAAGGCGCCGGCTCAGCGGCAGATATCGCAGAGCAAATCCGTCAGACAATCGATCTGGATCCCCGGGTTACCGTTCTTGGCCATATTCAGCGCGGCGGTACTCCCTCCGGCAGAGACAGGGTCAATGCTACAAAAATGGGATTCCTCGCGGTGGAATTGCTAATGCAAGGAAAAACCAACCGCATTGTCTGCACAAAAGACGGCTGTTTTACCGATGTTGATATTGATGAGGCGCTGGCTATGAACAGGCATATTCAGAAGATGGAAGTTGAAGTTCTGGCGGCAATGACAGGTGTATAAAGAAAGGTCTACCATTCCTAGCTGAGTGGTAGACCTTTTTATGCCTTCGGGTGGCACTTTTCATATACAGATTTAATTTTCTGGTTAATCATCTGGGTATACAGCTGCGTCGAAGAAATATCACAGTGGCCCATCAGTTCCTGCAGAGAGCCCAGGTCCGCACCGTTCTCCAGAAGATGCACTGCAAAGCTGTGGCGCAGTGTGTGGGGCGTGATTTCCTTTTCGATATGTGCTGCCTCCTGATAATGCTTCAGGATTTTCCAGAAGCCCTGACGGCTCATACGAACACCGCTGATATTTACAAACAGCGCAGGCTCATCAGGTGTTGCCAGCATAGAGTCGCGAATATCACGAATGTAAGCGCTCAGAGCACGCAATGCAACGGGATACAGCGGAATCGCTCTTACCTTTTTGGAACTGTTGCATTTAATTACGCCCAGCTCCAGATTTACATCGTCAATGTCAAGCCCTATCAACTCGCTGACGCGCATACCGGTAGCGTACATTACTTCCAGCATAGCCTTATCGCGATAGCCTTTGGCATCGACACAGACGGGCTGGGAAAGCAAAAGCTCTATTTCCCTTCCGGTGAGAATCTGGGGAAGCTTTTTCTCCCACTTCTCAATGTGGATATCGATAACCGGCATTTTCTCAAGGAAGCCGAAAGAAACCAGGTAAACATAGAAGTTCTTAAGGCTTGCCAAACATCTGGACATTGTTGCGCCGGAGCGGCCTTGCTCGTTCAAATGCTTCATATAGAGATTGATATTCAGTTGTGTAGCGTCCAAAATATCTCTTTTCTCCACGTTGCGCAGCCAATCGGCAAACTGCCGAATGTCCCGCATATAGGAGGAGATGGTATTTTGGGAGGCGTGTTTTACCTTAGTCAGGTAATTTTCATACGCCTGAATCAAATCCAGCATGATTCGCTATACCTTCCCTCTATCATTCGTTCATCAAAACCCGTAAAAACGGAGAAAACAACAAAAATTCAACAAGCCCAGCAGAAATTGCAATCAATGTGCAAACCAGCGTATCTTTTGCCAAAGTCTTTTTTCTGCTGACAAGATGCCTACTCCAAAACCAAAGTAAAAGCACACTTAAGCAGGTGTCGGAAAACAGAAAAAGCAATCGAATAAGCCAGCTGCCGGAGCCAAATGCTGCCGCTATACCAAAAAGGCAATAACCACAGGCAAACGCCTTCCCTGCTGCCAGGAAGAAAATTGCAGCATTAAATGAAAAGGCAATTAAAACTGTAGACGCAGCAACCGGCAACAACAGCATTAAAACTAATTGCGTTAATGACTGTTGTGTCTGCAGCGCGCTAATGAGTAACTGCGGCAGGTTGCTATCCTTGCTTGCATAGAAAATGCCAAAAATCAGACTTAAAGTCCAAAGTGCCGCAAGAATCCATTTTTGAAACGGAAGAATGCAATCTTGCACAGAATATGTCCGCTTTTTAACCAACAAAGATACCTCCCACAGAAAATCCTTAACTGCGGGTGATTTGAAAGGAACATAATATTCTGCGCTTCATTTCAAAAAGCCGAAACGTTGCTCGATTACTATACATCAAAACCCGCTAAATTGCAAGTAAATTCACTTAAAATATGCGTTTTTGTCAATTATGCTGATATTTATGTCAACGAATTTATGTCAACCTTTTTAACCGCCCCTCGCCTGATTTCATCAAACCGTTTCGTTTGCCCATATATTGGGAGCGCAATTTGCATAACGGCACAAGATGTTGATTTGCAAGTTTTCTTGCGTTTTTAGGCGCGTGGGTAAAAATTATTTACCCACTACACCTTTTTGTGCATTTTACCGATTGCCCTTTTTCTGTGATATTTCCCATCGTTGCTTTTTAAGCAAATGATGCACGAAATAACAAACCCTCCTGCAACGCATGCAAGCCCTGCCCAGAAGTTATGAAACATTCCATCAAAGAACACAATCGTAATAGCGATTAATACCAATAGATATGTGCCGGCGGTGATACCGGATATCAATGCCCTTTTTGAGCCCACTACCCTTCCCCCTGCAAAGCACCCAACTGCCGAAGAAATAAGTAATATGATGCAGGCAACAATCTGCATACTGCTCTGCGGAATTGTCTGCGCGTGAATTGCTGCGGCAGCAATCGCTGAGCCAACCAGACTGATTATTATACTGACAGCAGCACCCAATATAATCCCTCTTGTAAAAGTATTATTTGTACCCTTTATCTTCTTCATAGGCTGTCCCCTCCCCTTATCACATCATATTCCTTACCCTTAAAAAAAGAACATCCCCAGCCGAAAATCCGCTGGGGGTGTATTCAGTGTGATTATTGGGCCATCTGCGCCTTCATTGCGTCCAGCAATTTCTGAGCAGAAACTTTATCGGGAGCCACAGCGGTGTAATAATACTTAACCTTTGGCTCCGTTCCGGAAGGACGGACAATAACACTGCCCTGTTCGCCCAGGATGAATTCCAAAACATTGGATTTGGGCAGAGGAATCTCTTTTTTCTCCGCAGTATCTACGTTAGTTTCAATGCTTGCGCTGTAATCGCGCACAGAAGTTACGTTCACGCCACCGATAGTTGCGGGAATGTTCTGCCGCAGGTCAGCCATAAGCTTTGCAGCTTTTTCCATAGCGTCAGCGCCTTTGAGCTCAACGCTCTGCACACAGGACAGGAACTGGCCGTAAGTACTGTACATATCTGCCAGTGCATCTAAAAGGGTTTTTCCTTGCTTCTTATAGAAAGCAGCCATCTCACAAACAAGAGAAGATGCAACAATAGCGTCTTTATCTCTTGCGTAGGTTCCTTTCAGATATCCGCAGCTTTCTTCAAATCCAAAGATGAACTTATCTTCATCGTTTGTCTCTTCCAGCTTAAGAATCTCGCCGCCGATGTATTTGAAACCGGTCAGAACTGCCTTGGAGGTAACGCCGTAGCGGGCTGCAATTCTGTCTGCAAGAGGTGTAGAAACGATGCTGCGAACAACGATGGCGTCCTGCGGGATATTCTTTGCATTTGTTCTTGCCTTGAGAATGTATTCCATCAGCAAGCAGCCCAGCTCATTACCGGAAAGCTTCTGGAAACCGCCCTCACAGGGAACGGCTATCGCTACGCGGTCTGCGTCCGGGTCAGTGCCGAGAATCAGGTCGCAGGGAACGTTACGCGCTACCTTGTAGCTCTCGTTCAGAGCTGCATCAGTCTCCGGGTTGGGGTACTCACAGGTCTTGAAATCGCCGTCAGGCTGTTCCTGACAGGCGACCATTTGAATCTGGACACCCATCTTATTCAGAATATGCGTTACGGGCTCTCTGCCGGTGCCGCAAAGAGGCGTATAAACCACTGACAGCGCGGCTTCGGCTGCCAATTCCGGGTTAATAAGCTCTGCGTAAACAACCTTATAGTACCCTTGCCAAACATCATTTTCAATGTAGGAAATCAAGCCTTCGGAAAGATATGCATCAAACGACTTTGCCTCAGGAACAAAATACGGAATCTGGGAAATCTTTTCAGTAACAATAGCTGCAGGCTCGTCAGTCATCTGGCAGCCATCGGGACCGTAGCACTTGACACCGTTATACTCACCGGAGTTATGGCTGGCAGAAATCACAATACCGCAGCCGCAGCCCAATGCACGTACTGCGTAAGACAGCATAGGTGTAGGCGCCAGCCGGTCATAGATATAGGCGTGTATACCAACCTCAGCAAATGCCACTGCGCAGATTTCCGCAAACAAGCGGGAGTTATGACGGGAATCGTAACCGATAGCCGCCTTCTGCGGAAGGTCGGTAGAAGACAGCCAGGCAGCCATTCCCTGAGCGGCTCTGCGGACAGTGTATCTGTTCAGGCGGTTGCTGCCAACGTCCATAATGCCGCGCATACCGGCAGTACCAAACTGCAAATCACTGCCAAAGCAACCTTTTAATGCTTCCTCATTACCGGAAATCGCATTTAAACTCTGCATAACATCTTCCGGCAGATTTGCGTTTTTCCACATTTCATAACGTTCCATATAGTCCATAGTATCCCTCCGTTATAAAAAAAGCAGCTCAAATTCGGACATCTGAGCTGCTTTCTATATTAAGCTTCAGCTTCCTCGGTAGCAATTGCAGAGCGCTTCTCCTGTGCTTCAACCAGCGCCTTGAACTTGGTGCGGGTATCGCGTACATCTTCAAGAGAGATTGCAATTGCCTCTTCGGTACGGCGCAGAGCATCGTCCATATAATCATTGCTTGCCTTACGCAGCTCTGCCATACGGCTCTGAGTGTTCAGAACCATCTCCTGGCACTGACGCTTTGCTTCCTGGTAGATAGCTTCCTGCTCTACCATCTTCTCTGCCTGGTCCTGTGCCTGACGAATCAGACCCTCTGCCTCGCGGCGGGCTTGACCAATCAGCTCGTTACGGGACTCAACAATTGTCTTTGCCTGCTTCAGTTCTACAGGCAGCTGGGCAATAATTTCGTCCAGCATATCCAGTACCTTATCGCGCTCAAGAATACACTTGTCAGCGCCTAAAGGAAGTGCTCTGGCGTCCTGCACCATATCATACAGTGCGGAAATGATATCTTCGATGTTCTGCTCGTTCATTTTCTGTCTCCTCCTTGACGGATTTCAGCAATTCGCTGTTTAAATATGGGAATTATTTCCTCCGGCAGGAAATCGGGCAGAGCTACATCATAATTGCCTAATTCCTTGACGGTACTGGAACTTAAATACATATACTGCGATTCTGCAGTTAAAAACATTGTATCAAGATTGGGGTTAATTTTGTGATTGATAAGTGCCATTTGAAATTCATTTTCAAAATCAGAACCGGCACGCAGACCTTTTACAATAACACAGCTGCCCTTCTGTTTTGCGTACTCAGCCAGGAGTGCATCAGAGGCATCTACTGTAACGTTGGGAATGTCGCTGGTTACACGACGAATCAGGTTTACCCGTTCTTCTTTTGTAAACATCGGTGATTTGCTCGCATTTACCATAACGCAGACAATTAGCTGATCAAAAATCTTTGCAGCGCGCTTAATAATGTTCAGATGGCCGCTGGTAATTGGATCAAAACTACCGGGATAAATCGCAATTTTCATACTGGCTACCGCCCTATTCTTTCCGGTAAATAGTAAGAATTGTTTTGCCGTACTTGTAATCTCGGGAGCGATTGTACCCTGAAAAAGAGAGATCAAGAGTCTTTTCTATAGGGCGCTCTGCAACTATTATAGCACCAGATTGTAAAATGTCAATTTCAGATATTAATTTTAATGAATTTTCTAAAAATTTTTCCGCATATGGAGGGTCTAACAGCACAATATCGAAGTTTTGTGTAGTATTTTTAAGAAAATTCAAATAATCGGAACGCACCACTGTTCCCCTGTCATAAAAATTTGCGCGCTTTAGATTTTCCTTTACAAGTTTACACGCTGAATCTGCTGCATCAACAAACACGGCGGATTTCGCGCCACGGCTCAGCGCCTCGATACCCAACTGACCGGTACCTGCAAATAAGTCCAAAACACGCGCGCCGGCCAGCTCAAACTGTATGATACTAAATAAGGCTTCCTTGACTCTGTCCGCAGTCGGTCTGGTGGACATACCGGAGGGAGTTTTTAATGTGGTGCCTCTGGCTGTGCCGCTAATTACCCGCATTGTCCTGATTCCTTTCGTGAAAGTAAGCATATACTGCGCTTGCAGCATTTTTCGGTAAAACCCGCTCTAATTCTTTTAAATCCGCCTGCTCAATTGCAGCGACAGAACGGAAGGTTTTCAATAATTCCTGCTTGCGTTTATCTCCGATTCCCGGAATTTTATCAAGCTTTGAACGGCGCAGGCGTTTGCTGCGCAGGTTTCTGTGATAGCCAATCGCAAAGCGGTGCACTTCCTCCTGTATCGTGCCGATAAAGGAAAATACAGCCTGATTTGCATCGATTGCAATTTGCTCGCCGGTCGCTGTGATTAATGCGCGTGTGCGGTGTTTATCGTCTTTTACCATTCCGTACACAGGAAAGCTTAATCCCAGTTCCTGCAACGCCTGCTGCGCTACAGAGGCGTGCTCTGCGCCGCCATCGATAAGCAGTAAATCCGGCTCTGCATCAAATCCTGTGTCCTTTTGAACAAAGTGGGTAAAACGGCGAATCAGTGTTTGGTGCATACAGCCGTAATCATCCTGACCTGTAAAGGAATCCAGCTTAAATCGTTTATAGTCCTTTTTGTGCGGTTTGCCGTTATGAAACACCACCATAGCAGAAACAATATCCGTTCCTGATATGTTAGAAATATCGTAGGCTTCAATCCGGTTAACCGATTCCAGCTTCAGCATATCCTTTAGACCGGTCAGTCCGGCGTTGAGTTTTTCCTCTTTTGTCGTGCTGCGCTGCGCCTCTTCCTTTGCGTTTGTGGTTGCCAGGGCAACAAGATGGGCATTATCTCCTCTTTGAGGTGTGTGAATATGGCAACGAACATCAAACTGCTCCAGTAACAGTTTTTCAAATTCTGCGCTGTCTTCCATAGAAACAGGCAGCAAAATTCTTGCCGGCGCAAAGCTGCGATTGAGATAGTACTGCTTGACAAGACTTGCTACTGCGCCTTGCGTGTCGTCTACCGCAGGCATCAGCGCATACTCCTTATCCAGCAAATTGCCGCCGCTGAAATGCAGTACCGAAAAACAGGCCTTGCTTTCTGTTTGCGCAAAACCGATTACATCGGTATCTGCTAATGTACCGGCAGTTACGAGTTGCTTTTTCCCAAGGTTTTGTACTGTTTGCAGCCGGTCGCGGAGAACAGCCGCAAGCTCAAAATTTAATTCCTGAGCAGCATCTGTCATCTGCTGTTGCAGTTGCTGAGCCACCTGCTTGTAATTGCCCTGCAGCAGCTGCTGGGCTTGCGCAATAACCGATTTATACTGCGCGTGGTCAGCCTCCTGCCGGCACCAGCCTGCGCATTGATTCATATGGTAGTTTAAGCAAGGACGGCCTTTGCCGATATCCTCCGGAAACTTTCTGTTACAATCCGGAAGCCCCAATGTTTTGATGATTGTGTTTAACAGACTCTGGGTTACGCCGCGACTTCCAAAAGGTCCGTAATAGGCTGCGCCGTCATCTGCAGGTTTAATCACGAGGGTAACAGACGGATATGCATCTTTCATATTCAGACGCAAATACGGATACCCTTTATCGTCCTTCAAAAGGATATTATATTTTGGCTGATAACGCTTAATCAGTGAACATTCCAGCACCAGCGCCTCAAATTCAGATGCAGCCACTATAATGTCAAAATCATCGACTTTGCTGACCATCAGCCGTGTTTTCGGCGTATGGGAAACCGAATCCTGAAAATACTGGGTAACGCGGTTATGCAGTTTTTTGGCCTTGCCAACATAAATTACTTTACCCTCTTTGTCCTTCATGAGATACACTCCGGGCGCATAGGGCAACCCGGCAGCTTTGTGTTTCAGTTTCTCCATAGTTTCTCCTAAAAAGCCGCCTCAATACGTATGTATTGGGGCGGCAAAAAAGCGGTAATTTTAATGTACCTTGTTCTGAAGGAGCTGCTCCAGCGCATTAATTGCAACTTCCTCATCAGAGCCGGACGCAGACAGTGTAACTGTTGTACCGTTTATAATTCCGAGAGACATAATGCCCAAAAGGCTTTTTGCATTCATCTTCCGGCTTTCGGATTCCAGCCAAATATTACATTCAAATTCATTTGCTTTTTGGACAAAGTAGGTTGCCTGGCTGTTATGCAGACCGGTCTCACAGCGGACAACAACATCTCTAGAAATCATAAAATTACACTCCTTATATGTCGCAGACAAACATTTTGTGCGCGCGCACTTCTATATGATAGCAAAATTCCTAAAAAAGTCAACTAAATTTATTGGATTGGTGTAAATTACCCCGTTTTATATTTGTCTTATGCCGTTTTTTCAGCGAAACTTATCGGAATTCTGCGATTGTTACGCCGTCCTCTCCTTCTCCGTAAACGCCCAGGCGGTAGGATTTAATGAATTTATTCTTCTTCAGCGCCTGCTGTACTGCGCTGCGCAACACACCTGTGCCTTTTCCGTGAATAATGCGCACAGAGCTTAAATTCGAGCGCATTGCCTCGTCCAGATACCGCTCCATAACGCAGATAGCCTCCACGCTGTCCATTCCGCGCAGGTCAACTTCGTTGGAAAGCGCAACAGTCTTCATTTCCCGTCCGGAGTGGGCAGGTCTACTCCCCTTCTGCTTATAAGGATTTTCATTTTCCAAAAGATACACTTCATCCGGTCGCGCAGTCATTTTTAAAATACCGGCCTGCAGCTGATAGGAGCCATCTTTATTAATCGCAATAACGCTTGCTTTCGTGCCTAACTTCAGCAGTTCCACAGTATCGCCCACCAGAACACCTCTGGTTGGCTCCGGACGGCTTTTTTGTGTTTGCGAGGCACGTAGCTTTGCTTCGGCTTCGTTCAGGTCTCTGCGCAGCTGAGACTGTCGCTGATTGATGCCCTGAACATCAACGCCCTCAGAAAGTTGCTTTTTAAGCGCCTTAATTTCGTCGGTTGCCGCATTAGCTACATATCTTGCATCTTCGATAATCCGCTGCGCTTCACGTTTTGCAGCTTCCAGAAGCTTATCCTGCTCCTGCTTTAATTTCTGCATATACGCCTGGCTTTGCTGCTGCGCCTGCTCTGTTTCCTTACGAAGCTGCTCAGCCTCCAGTCGTGCCGCCTCCATATGCTGGCGCTGGTGCTCCAACTGAGAAAGAACATCTTCAAAGTCTCTGTCGTTTTTACCCACAAGGTCAGATGCTTCTTTTAGAATATCCTCGCTAAGACCCAGCCTGCGGGAAATAGCAAACGCATTGGATTTTCCGGGAACACCAATCAACAAATGATAGGTAGGCTGCAGTGTTTCGACATCAAATTCGCAGGAGGCATTGATAACGCCTTTTGTGCGCATCGCATACAGTTTCAGCTCCGCGTAATGGGTGGTTGCCAATACACGGCTACCCATTGTGCGGCAGAATTCAATCAGCGCTACCGCCAATGCAGCGCCCTCTGCGGGGTCTGTGCCGGCGCCAAGCTCATCGAACAGTACAAGTGTTCTGCTGTTACACTGGGCAACAATGTCTACAATCGTACGCATATGGCTGGAGAATGTAGACAAACTCTGTGCAATGGACTGTTCATCGCCAATGTCTGCAAGAATTAATTCAAACGTTGAAAGTACACTGCCGTTTCTGGCAGGAATATGCAATCCGCATTCTGCCATCAATGTAAGCAGACCGACTGTTTTCAAAGTAACAGTTTTGCCGCCGGTATTCGGACCTGTGATAATCATTGTATCAAAGTCCTTTCCCAGATGCAGCGAAATGGGAACAACATTGTTTTTATCAATTAACGGGTGGCGCGCGCTCTCAAGAACTACGATGCCGTCTTCATTCATCTGGGGCGCTGAGGCGTTCATTTGGTGTGAAAGCCGCGCTTTTGCAAAGATAATATCCAGCTCGACCAATATATGAAAATCATCTGCAATGGTAGCTTGATAGCCGGCAACCTCTGCAGAAAGCTCTGCAAGGATTCTCTCAATTTCCTTCTTTTCCTGCAGCTCCAGTTCCCGCAGCGCATTGTTGGCATTTACTGCCGACATAGGCTCAATAAAATAAGTGGCGCCGGTAGCCGATACATCGTGTACCATTCCAGGCACATCATTTTTAAATTCGCTTTTAACTGGTACAACATATCTTCCCTGCCGGATTGTAATAATCGGCTCGCGCAAATATTTTGCATAGGCAGGAGAAGAAATCAGTTTCTGCAAACTGTCTTTAATCTTTCCGCCCTGTATGCGCATATGGCGGCGAATATCTGCAAGGGCTGTACTTGCAGTATCCGCAATTTCCTCCTCAGATAAAATCGCGCCAAACAGCCTGTCTTCCAAATGCTTATTGGGAACAAGCATTCGAAACAGGCTGTCGAGGACAGTAGGCTCTTCGTCATCTGCTATATAGGCGCGGACATTTCTTGCGCAGCGCAACACGCCTGCAACAGAAAGCAGCTCTTTCGGCTGCAGTACGCCGCCCCTGTCAGCACGTTCCAGACAGGAAAGCACATTCTTTGTACCGGAAAAAGACGGATTGCCTTTCTTTGCAGAAAGCATACTGGCAGCAGATGTCTGCGCAAGCATTGCTTCTACTTCCTCCAAATCGGCCGAAGGCTGAATCTCCAGACACGCCTTTTTGCCTTCTGCGCTTCCTGCGCAGTCTGCAAGCATCTGCAGTACAGTATTCAGCTCTAATTTAAGTAATGATTTGCTGTATAATGTAGACATTTTTTAATCCTCTAATACACAATTAGGGTTTTGCAATGATTTGTAATAATCCAGCGAGGAAAAGCCCCGTTCCAGCTGGGTGGTCAGATAACATTCGGTTACGTGGGAAAGCTCCTCCATAGTACAATCTCTCAGGCGAAACGCAAAGATACGTTTGCTTTCACAGGAGGATATAAACCGCATTGCCTTTAGCATACCTGCGGTAACAGGCAGCCGCAAGCCGGAATCTGCGCCGCCTGCGCAGGCAGCGCACTCAAGACAACCCTGGGTTACATTGAATAATTCCGCATCAGCGCAGCCGCAGCTATGGCAACCCCGCAAATCCGGCATATAGCCGGCAAGGCAGGCGCTGCGCAGCTCAAACACCGCCTTTACTTTATCTACAGACAAAGACAAATGCGCCAGCGCATACAGGCAATTCAGCACCAGAGACAGCAGTTCCGGAGACGGCAAGTCCTCCTGCGCCAGCACCTCAGCCACCTGTACAATATAGGCACTAAGCGATAAATAAAGCAAATTCGTCCGCAGTTTTGTAAACAGCTCTACTGAACGGACCTCGTTGATGGTGTATCTGCCGCGATTTTCAAACAGAACAAATTCCGCCAGCGCCAGTAGCTGACACGGCGCTGCCAGAGGGCTGTTTTTTCTGCGTATTCCACGGGCTTTTACCGTCAAAAGACCGTGGTCTGCCGTTAAAATAGTCAGCAGTTCATCTGTGTCATTGTATATCACAGACCGTAACACCAGTCCCTGGGTCGTCAAGTACATAGGTTTTCTCCGTTTTTCTTGCTTTGTTGTACAATAGATACATTTCCGGCGCACCGGTTTCCAAAAAAACCTGCCAGTAGACTTTCGCTTCCATACATATCCCTCCCAAGCTAGGATTTACCTGCCGGGGAGGAATACTCGTGGAAATTATTCACTATAGCCAAAATTGCGCACAAGGAAATCGCTGTCGCGCCAATTCTCCTTAACCTTTACCCAGGTTGTCAAGAACACCTTTGTGCCCATAAATTTTTCACAGTCATTTCTGGCAAGCGTGGAAATCTTTTTAAGCATATCTCCGTGTTTGCC
Source organism: Faecousia sp. (assembly GCA_045644405.1). Classification (GTDB taxonomy): domain Bacteria; phylum Bacillota; class Clostridia; order Oscillospirales; family Oscillospiraceae; genus Faecousia. The sequence continues at coordinate 294 of JAZRGQ010000170.1, read as the reverse complement.
GATAATAATCCCTTTATGACTGGACTTTTCGCAGTAAATAGTTGCGTCAATATCAATTATTCCGTTATCACGTTCAGAAAACTTTGTGATTTCAACGGCGGTGCCGTGGGGAATCTCTCTATCCAGACACCACAGCAGCTTTTCACGAATGATTTCCGCCATCACCTGCCGTTCCGGCTGGTCGGTTGTGGAGTCTTCCGGAAACAGGAAGGGACTTTCTACCGCGTATTTTTTGCATTCTTGCAGTAACACATCGACGCCGTCGCCTGTTTTAGCGCTGACAGGGATAATTGC
>JAZRGQ010000169.1:0-2082 GCA_045644405.1 Faecousia sp. | reverse complement strand
GAGCTTAAAAATCTGGATAGCGCCCTCCTGGGCAATCTGCTCCGTACCCTTGACGAACTGCTTTCGCTTCATAGAATCCTTGGCGGAAACACGGCAGAAATGCTCGGGCGCAAAGGTGGGAATACCGGAGAAACAGAATTTCTTGCCCGGTACGGTGATGGTATCGCCGATGGCGAAAATGCCCGGGTCGAATACGCCGATTACGTCGCCGGCATACGCCTCCTCAACGATTTCACGCACCGCAGCCATCAGTTGCTGGGGCTGGGAAAGGCGCATTTTCTTGCCGCCCTGCATATGATAGTATTCAGTTTCCCGCTGGAACTTACCGGGGCAAATGCGCATAAATGCCAGACGGTCCCGGTGGGCTTTGTTCATATTGGCTTGAATTTTGAACACAAAGGCGGAAAAATCCGGACTGAACACCTCGATTTCGCCGCAGTCCGCGGTGCGGGACAGAGGCGGGGGTGTCAGCTTCAGGAAATTTTCAAGGAAAGGCTCAATGCCGAAGTTGGTCAGCGCGGAGCCGAAGAATACAGGCGACAGCTGACCGCAGCGGACAGCTTCCAAATCCAGCTCTCTGCCGGCAGACAGCAGCTCCACATCGTCAATCAGCTGCTGGTGCTTTGCTTCCGAATCCAGAAGCTGGGCAACCTGACTGTCATACAGGTCAACCTCCAGCTTGTCTGCTTTGGCTTTGCCGTTTACACCGGAGAAAAACAGCAGCTGGCTTTTTTGCCGGTCGTACACGCCCTGGAAATCCTGTCCGCAGCCGATGGGCCAGTTCATAGCGTAGGTTTCAATGCCCAGCTCCCGTTCCACCTCGTCCAGCAGGTCGAAGGGGTCCTGGGTCTGCCGGTCCATTTTGTTGATGAAGGTGAAAATGGGAATGTGCCGCATAGCGCAGACCTTAAACAGCTTTCTGGTCTGAGGCTCTACACCCTTGGCGCCGTCGATCACCATTACTGCCGAATCCGCCGCCATCAAGGTGCGGTAGGTATCTTCGACGAAGTCCTGGTGTCCGGGGGTGTCCAGAATGTTGATACAGAAGCCGCCGTACTGGAACTGCATAACAGAAGACGTTACGGAAATACCGCGCTGCTTTTCGATTTCCATCCAGTCGGAGGTGGCAGCGCGGGAATTTTTCTTACCCTTGACCACGCCCGCCTGGGCAATCGCGCCGCCGTAAAGCAGGAATTTTTCAGTTAAAGTGGTTTTACCGGCGTCAGGGTGAGAAATAATGGCAAAGGTTCTCCGCCGGCTGATTTCTTCTTGAATTGTTGACATAGTATCCTCCCGATAAGATAAAGTAGGTAAGTACCGGAAGACACTAGGGTGGGGTATGGTACCGCATAATGGCCTCCACAATGTAAATTCAGCTTATTTTACCACAAATTATCCGCCATTACAAGAGCTTTGTGCAGGGGCGTCCATTGACGGAATTCCCCCTTTCTGTTATAATGCCAGAAAGTAGATAAGGGGAGGAAACCCACTATGAGAATGAGAAAAATGAAAAATTTAGAGCCCCGGCTGGAAAAGTGCGCCGCTTACCGGATTCTGCAGCCGGCGGCTATGCAAGGCAAGTGGCGTTCCCTGAAGCCGGATTGCACCGCGCTGTGGGTAGAGGTTGGCTGCGGAAAAGGCAAATTTACCGCCGAGACTGCCCAGGCAAATCCCCAGGTACTGCTGATTGCGGTGGAGCGCTGCCGGGAGGCAATGGTGGTGGCAATGGAAAAGGCGCGGGATATGGGCCTTACCAATGTGTTCTTTATTGATATGGATGTTGCCAACATCGAGGAGATTTTTGCCTTTGGCGAGCTGGACCGGCTGTTCATTAATTTCCCCGACCCCTGGCCCAGAAAGAAAAACGCAAAGCGGCGGCTGACGCACCGGAGCTTTTTGGACAAATACTGCCGGGTGGTAGCTGCCGGCGGGCAAATCCATTATAAGACAGATAACGCCCCGCTGTTTGAGTATTTCTTAGAGGAGTTTGCAGACTGGGGTCTGGAGGTACAGGCGTTGACCCGCGACCTTCACGCCAATGGCATCACCGGTATTATGACCGGATATGAGGAGAAATTTCAC
>JAZRGQ010000168.1:0-8664 GCA_045644405.1 Faecousia sp. | reverse complement strand
TGCTAAAACTGTTGTATACTATCCCAGAACCTGCCGGTGTGATGGAATTGGTAGACGTAGTGGACTCAAAATCCACCGCTGGCGACAGCGTACCGGTTCGAGTCCGGTCACCGGCACCACGAAAAAAAGAGTCTTTTGTCTACCGGACAAAAGACTCTTTTTTTCGAACTAAGTGTGCCTTGCGGCACGATAAGCGCGCCTTCGGTGCGTGAAGTATGCCTTTGGCAAGTGAAGTGCCTGCGGGCGTGGGTAGCACACTTAACTTCACAACGTGCGTAAGCACGCTACTTCACGGCGGCACCGCCGCCGCTTCACTTGGCGAAGCCAAGCTTCACAAAAAGTTGCTTATTGTGAGCGCTTATGATATAACTAAGTACAAATAGGAGGTGCCGATATGTCTGAAAGCAAGTTAAGAACGCAATCAATGGAATTTTCAGTATCCATTATCAACCTCGTTAAACTGTTGAAAGAACAGCGGGAATCTATTATTTCCAATCAGATTGGCAGAAGCGGCACATCTATCGGAGCTAATATTCGCGAAGCACAATATGCCCGCGGAAAGGCTGATTTCATTGCCAAACTTCAAATTGCTCTTAAGGAAGCAAATGAAACCGGATATTGGTTGGAACTGTTATATAAGACGGACTACATTACATATGAACAATATACAGCATTGGATTCTACTTGTACAAGTATCCGTGTAATGCTCATTGCCTCCATCAATACTGCAAAGGAGAACGCAAAATGAAAATTTCTATCGATGAACTACAGGCATATCTGTCAGACCGGTACTGCGGCTGGGCTACCGAGCAAAGTATGTTTATGAAACTGGTAGAGGAAATCGGAGAAGTTGCTGAGGTATTGAACAAGCGCGCCGGACGCAAAGCCTCTGACGAAAACGATTTGCAGGAGCAGCTGGGTATTGAGCTTGTAGATATGATTCACTACATCGTCGCCATTGCCGCAATTAACGACATTGACCTTACAACGCTTATGATTGAAAAAGACAAGAAAGCCTCCGTTAAATATCATCACACAATCAATCTGGAAACTTTCTTGTCTGAGAGAAAATAAGCAAGCTGTTCATTTGCAAAAAACCACCGCCTTTGTCTATGGACAAAGGCGGTGGTTTTACTGTAGGGGCGGATTATATCCTCCCCTATTTTTTGGGCTTTGACGGCTGGGCGACCCGCAGGCGGTTGCCCGGGCGCTCCACCGAAAGAGGCAGCTGCTCCCCGTTGAAACGGATACAATGGCCTCCGGACACCGGCTTGCCTTTTTTCAGCAGCTCCGCCATCTGGAATTTTGTATAGGTCTGCAGCGCCTGATGGCAGGCTGCCACGTCCTCACCGGAAAGGGCAAAACGCTTTCCGGTTTTCTCTTCCATACAAATAACGCTGTTGGCGCTATCCCTGGACAGCGCATAGCCCTGCGCCCGAATGTAGCTATCCAGCTCCGGCGACATAACCGCCTCCTGGGCAGCCACCGGACGCACCTCCAGCTGCCGCAGCTCGGAAACCGGCACGCCCAGCGCATCTGCAATGCGCTGCAAAGTCTCCACCTTGGGATTGCGCAGGTTATTCTCCCACTGGGCAATGGTTTGATAAGAAATCTCCAGCTTTTCACCCAGCTCTTTCTGGGTAAGGCCGGCGCTTTTTCTGGCTGCTTTGATACGCTGTCCTACGGTCATAATATCACCTCGAAGGTATTGTAGCACAGGCAGAAGAAAAAATCAAGCAAACGCTAAAATTTTATCTTGACTTTTACATTAGCCTGCATTATCATAAAGTTAGCCCAAGCAAAAGTAAAAGTTTTTAAGGAGCGATGGATATGAAAAAGCTGCTCATTGCTGCTCCCGATACTGCCCTTACCCAGCGGCTGATTCGTTTGCTGCAGCCGGAATGGGAAATCTGCGTCTGCGCCGACGGCGATACTGCTGTGGAGCTGGTGCGTGTAGTCCGTCCGGACGCGCTGATTCTGCACCTGAATCTTCCCGGTCTGGACGGTCTTTCTGTTCTGGCTGAGTTATTTCCCCGTGTGCCACCGGTTGTCCTTGCCCTGACTGCGTTTGTCAGTCCTTATATTGAGCAGGCTGCCCAGAGTCTGGGTGTCGGCTACCTTGTTAAGACGCCCTGCCGCACTGAGCGGATTGTTCAGCGGCTGCAGGATATGGAGGCTGCGCAAAAGATACAGCCCCACGCCCTTGCCCGCCATTTACACGCGCTGGGCTTTCACGTAGGCTGGAACGGCTACCGGTATCTGCTTGCCGCCATTCCCCTGTTCGCGGAGAATTCCAACCAGCATTTGCACAAAGAGCTGTATCCGGCAGTTTTGCCGCTGTGCGATGCGGGCAGCGTACAGTGTATCGAACGTTCTATGCGCTTTGCCATACGTTCTGCCTGGGAATCGGGCAACCGGTTTATCTGGAGCCAGTATTTTCCCCACCACAGCCGGAATCAGCGCTGCCCCTCCATCAAGGCATTTCTTGTGTGCCTCGCGGAAAAGATGGACAGCGCCTCTGACTTTGACCTAAATCTATCTGCCATAGATACCCCTTTACATTTCAGTCAAAAACGGGTATGATAGCGATATATGCCAGTATTTAGCCGCTTTCGAGGTACCCGTATGAAAAACGCCATTCGTCAAATTTTAATTGGTCTGTTCGCCGCGATTTTTGTATTCAGCGCCTACAGCCTTATCACATATTTTATGGAAATCCACCAAAGCGAAGCTGAGTATGAAGCGCTGGCGGAAATGGTGCAACAACAGCTGGAGGAGACTGTTCCCGAGGAAACCGACGAAAACGGTCAGTTTGTTCCCAGACCTTCCAAGCTGGTGGATATTACCGACCCGGACACAGGTGAAACCCTGCGCGTTTTGCAGGAATACGCCCCCATTTACCGGCTTAACAGCGATTTGGTAGGCTGGATTAAAATTCACGATACCAACATTGACTTCCCTGTTCTGCAGAAAACAGAGTATACCGATTACTACTTAAAGCGGAATTTTTACGGTCAGTGGAGCAATCAGGGCGCAATCTACGTGCGGGAGCAGTGCGATGTAAACGCGCCGTCAGACAATGTAACCATCTACGGACACCGCACAAACGCAGGCACTATGTTCGCCCAGCTGCAAAAATATAAGAAAGAGGAATTCTGGGAATCCCATTCCAAAATCCGTTTTGATACCCTGTCTTCCCACTATACTTACGAGATTTTTTCCGTATTTTTGATTGACGCAACAGTAGAAAGCGGCTTTGCTTACCACGAATTTGTGGACGCCGCCGACCAGAGCGAATTCGACCGGTTTGTCAGCCAGTGCAAAGACCGTTCCCTGTATGACACCGGCATTACACCCCAGTACGGCGACAAGCTGATTACCCTGTCCACTTGCCACGGTGATTCCACCGTTGGACGGCTGGTAGTGGTCGCCCGCCGCAGCCCAAATCAATAATTTCCCCCTTTGTTGAATTTTTTTGAAAAAAAGTATTGATTTTCTATAATTGCTGCGTTATAATTGGAAAACGCATGAGCTAAAAACGTAGAACAGGAGGTGTAACTATGCCCAACATTAAGTCCTCTAAGAAGGATGTCCTCTCTTCCAAGATTGCTTACGAGAAGAATAAGGCCGATAAGTCTGCTCTGAAGACTGCTGTGAAGAAGTTTGAGACCGCTCTGGAAGGTGGCGACCACGCTGCTGCAGAGGCTGCCTACAAGGTTGCTGTCCAGAAGGTAGATAAGGCTGTCATCAAGGGTATTCTGCACAAGAATACTGCTGCCCGCAAGAAGAGCAGTATGACTCTGCAGCTGAACAAGCTGGCCTGATTTCTCTGAAAATATCTCCTTCCGATGTTTCGGAGGGAGTTTTTTCATTTTACGGATAAAAACGGGGTGTTGCAGTTTTCTGCAACACCCCGTTTTTTTTACAGTCCCATCACAAATTCCAGCATAGCGTCCTTGTCGATTACCTGCGTATGGCGCTCCGGTTTTCCCTGCAAGCCCGCCAGATTGGGCGGCACAGGCACGCCGGTCAGCTGCTGCAGTCTTTCCATCTGGGCGAATTCCTGCTGCTGCTTCGGTGTTTCCAGCGCTGCCAGCACCGATGCGGGGAACTTATATGCCGATGCGGTAGACAGCACCACCATAGGCGCAGTATCACCGGTCTTCTGCTGATACTCCTGCGCTACTACCCAGGCATTGGCAGTATGGGTATCACACAGATAGCCGTACTTTTGGAAGGTTTCGCCGATTGCCCGGGCTGCCTGCTCGTCGCTGCAGCAGCCTGCATAGAACTGCTCCTGCAGTTTTTCCAGCAAATTCTGCGGAATCCGGTAGAAGCCCTCTGTATTCAGCTGCTCCATCCACTGCGCCACCTGGGTTGTATCCCCGCTCAGGAAATACAAAAGCCGTTCCAGATTGGACGATACCAGAATGTCCATAGACGGAGAGGTGGTTTTATGCAACGGACGGCGGCGGTCATACTCGCCGGTGCGGATAAAGTCGGTCAGCACATTGTTGGCGTTGGACGCGCAAATCAGCTTGCCCACCGGCAGACCCAGCTGCTTTGCCAGCCAGCCTGCCAGAATATCGCCGAAATTGCCGGTGGGGACACAGAAATTCACTTTCTGACCCATCGTAATTTTCCCCTGCCTCAGCAGGTCGGCATACGCCTTGAAATAGTATGTAATCTGCGGCGCAAGTCTGCCGATATTGATAGAATTGGCGGTAGACAGACGGCAGCGGTTTCCATCGGGCAGACGGCCGTTTTCCGCTGCGGCAAAAATCCGCTTTACGCCGGTTTGGGCATCGTCAAAATTACCCCGCACCGCGCACACCGCAACGTTATTGCCCTCCTGGGTAACCATCTGCGCCCGCTGTACCTGAGAGACGCCTCCGTCCGGATAAAACACGCAGATTTTCACGCCGGGGACATCGTGGAAACCCTCCAACGCCGCCTTGCCTGTATCACCGGAGGTAGCAGTCAGAATCAAGATGTCCTCCTGCATTCCCTTTGCGGTTTTTGCAGCCGTCAGCAGCTGAGGCAGCATACACAGCGCCACGTCCTTAAACGCAGAGGTAGGGCCGCGGAACAGCTCCAACACAGCGAAAGGACCTGCCTGCACTGTGGGGGTCAGCTCCTCTGTTTCAAACCGGCCTGCGTAGGCGTTGCGCACCAGCTTATGCATATCCGGAATGTCCGGCAGCAGCGCGGAGATAATACGCTCCGCCATTGCCATCGTGGACTCCTGCAGGCACGCTTGCACATCGATTTGAGGCAGCTGGGACGGTACATAAAGACCTCCGTCAGGGGCTAAGCCTGTTAATACTGCCTGGGCGCTGTCCACACAGGCATTGGAATTTCTTGTAGAAAAATAGAGCACGTGAATGCCTCCCATCGGCGTTTTTCTTTGCCATTTGCACAAAACTTCGCACCTATGGCGGAAATTGTTGTTTTTTTGGCACTATTGCATTTTATTTGGCTCTATGATATACTGTTCTTTATTAAAAAGCAAGTCTTTTTTCGGAAAAAGCAACTTGCCGTAAGAGAGGGAGAAAACCGTATGAATATTGGTTTATTGGGCTTCGGCGTAGTCGGCAGAGGCGTATACGAAATTATCCGGCAGCGCAGCGATATGCGTGTGGTAAAAGTGGTGTGTCTGGAGGACGTTTCCCTGCCTGACGCACAGATTACCCGCGACATTAATGATATTCTGAATGACCCCACCATCGACACTGTGGTCGAGGCAATGGGCGGTCTGCATCCGGCTTACGAATTTGTCCGCGCCGCTATTGACGCAGGTAAGCACATTGTTACCTCCAACAAGGCGCTGGTTGCCACCTTCTACAACGACCTCATTCCTCCTGCCCCGCAGAAGGGACTGTGCTTCCGCTGCACCGCTGCAGTGGGCGGCGGTATCGGCTGGCTGTCTGAGCTGGAACGGGCGCGCCGCTGCCAGCAGATTCAGCAGGTTGGCGGTATTATGAACGGCACCTGCAACTACATTCTTGATTCTATGACCCGTCTGGGTCTTGGCTACGACGAGGCGCTGCAGCAGGCTCAGCAGCTGGGCTATGCAGAGGCCGACCCCACCACCGACGTGGAGGGTATCGACACCTGGCACAAAATCCAGCTGTCGTCCGATGTTGCTTTCGGTGTCAGCGTTGTACCCGAGAGCATTCCCGTTTGCGGTATCCGTCAGATTCAGGCCTCCGACGTGGAGAATTTCAAGCAGCACGGTCTTGTGTGTAAGCTGATTGCCACCGGCAGCTATGAGGACGGCCGCTTCAGCGCATATGTGCAGCCCACTCTGGTGCCGGACGGCTCTGCAGAGGCTGCTGTGCCGGCAAACTACAACCTGATTACTCTTATCGGCAGCCACTCCGGCCGTATGAGCTTCTACGGTCAGGGCGCAGGCCGCTACCCCACCGCATATAATGTTGTGCAGGACTGCGCTGATGTGCTGGCAGGAAAGGGCTTTTACAGTCCCTGCGACCGGACAGTCGCAGCAGAAAACACCCAGTGCCTGCGCTACTATGTACGCTGCGATGCGCAAGATGCCTGGCTGCAGGCAAATACCCAGACCCGCTGGAATGATGCCTATATCACCCAGCCGGTACCTGTGGCGCAAATCCACAGCTGGCGCAAAGAACACCCGAATGCATTTATTGCAGCCCTGAGCAATCAGGACTGACGGAAAGCAGGTGAACCTATGTTGAAAGTAACAAAATTCGGCGGCTCGTCTATGGCTGACGCCGGTCAGCTCCGCAAGGTGCGGGATATTGTAATGGCTGACCCTGCCCGCAAGGTAGTCATTGTATCCGCTGCCGGCAAGCGCTTCAGCGATGACCACAAGCTGACAGACCTTTTGTACCTGTGCCACGCCCACGTTCAGTACGGTGTGGACTGCACCCCTGTTTTTGAGCAGATTACCTCCCGTTATCTGCAAATCCGTGATGATTTGCAGCTGAATCTGGATTTGGAATCTGAATTTGCCAGCTTAAAAAAGCAACTGGACGCAAAGTCCATCTCCCAGGACGCGCTGGTCAGCCGTGGCGAATACTTCTCCGCCAAGCTGATGGCAGCTTTCCTGGATTTCCAGTTTGTCGACGCAGTGGACTGGATTCACTTTAATCTGGACGGCACTGTTAATAAAGACACTTCCTACGCCGCGTTGCGTGATATGGTTGCTGACAAGGGTGTTGTAATCCCCGGCTTCTACGGTGTTATGCCCGACGGCAATATCCGCACCTTCTCCCGCGGCGGCAGTGATATTACCGGCGCTCTCGCCGCTGCTGCCCTGCAGGCAGATGTATACGAAAACTGGACCGACGTTTCCGGTATTCTGGTGGCAGACCCCCGCGTTGTTGGAAATCCCCTGCCCATTCCCGAACTTACCTACGATGAGCTGCGTGAGCTGAGCTACGCCGGCGCACAGGTGCTCCACGAGGGTACCATTTTCCCTGTGCGGGAAAAAGGCATTCCTGTCAATATCCGCAATACCAACGCCCCCGAAGATGAGGGTACCTATATCCGCGAGCATCTGGACAAGGAGCCGGACCCCGCACGGGTTATTACCGGTATCACCGGCAAGAAGAATTTCTCCATTATCACTCTGTTCAAGCGGGGAATGACCAGTCAGGTGGGCGTGCTGCGCCGGGTACTGTCCATTCTGGAGCGGCACGGCATTTCCGTAGACTTTGTGCCTAACGGCATTGACAACGTCTCTTTGGTAATGCCCACCGACACACTGACACCCCATATGTACGCTGTGATGACCGAGATTCAGCAGGAAATCCGTCCGGATAATCTGACTGTCATCGACCAGGTAGCCATTGTGGCAGCTGTCGGACACCGTATGGCATTCCAGCCCGGTGTTTCCGGCCGCATCTTCGCCGCACTGGGTCAATCCGGTATCAACATTCGCACCATCAATCAGGGTCCTGATGAACTGAACATTATCTTCGGTGTGGATAACAAGGACTTTGACAAGGCCATTCGTGTGCTGTATAACAGCTTTTCTTAATGGAGGTTAGACTATGAAAAAGCAGTATACTGTTGCTGTTCTGGGCGCTACCGGCGCTGTAGGACAGGAAATGATTAAGATTCTTGAGGAGCGGAATTTCCCCGTTGGAAAGCTCGTTCCCCTTGCCAGCGCCCGCAGCGCCGGCAAAACCCTGACCTTTAAAGGTCAGGAGGTTACCATCGGTCTTGCCTGCGATGAAGCCTTTGAAGGCGTAGACATCGTACTGGGCGCAGCGGAAAACGATATTGCCAAGCAGTTTGCCCCCGCCATTGTGAAGGCTGGCGCTGTGTTTGTGGATAACTCCTCCGCTTTCCGTATGGACCCGGAAGTACCTCTGGTTGTACCGGAAGTCAATCCCGAGGACGTGAAGTGGCACAAGGGTATTATCTCCAACCCCAACTGCTCCACCATTATCACCATCACCGCGGTGAACGCGCTGAATAAGCTGAGCCCCATTCGTACAATGACCGCCTCTACTTATCAGGCAGTATCCGGCGCAGGCGCAGGCGGCCCCATCGAGCTGATGGCGCAGGTCGATGCCCTTTCCAAGGGTGAGCCCTGCCAGACAAAGATTTTCCCCTACCAGATTGCTTACAACCTGATTCCCCAGATTGGCGGCGAGTCCTACGAGGGCTACACCA
>JAZRGQ010000167.1:0-3344 GCA_045644405.1 Faecousia sp. | reverse complement strand
CATAGACGTAACCACGCTTGTCCACAAGGGAGAAAATCTGGTGGCAGTACAGGTGGACAATACCTTTTTGGGCAAGGACCATCTGCCGGGCTGCACAACCGTGGAGTGGGTGCTTTACGGTGGATTGACCCATCGCATTTTTGTGGAAAAGCAGTCTGCCTGCCATTTGGAAAGTGTCTGTGTGCGGGCGGAGGCGGACGGCGCTGCCACAGTTACCGCAACTGTAGAAAACCGGTCTGATAAGCATTTTTCCGGTGTGGTGGCAATCGAACTCAACGGCAGCGCGGAAACAAGTGTCAGCTGTCCTGCCGGGGAGAAGGTAGAGGTCGCATTCAAGATATACAGCAAAAATATAACCCCGTGGAGCCCGGCGTGTCCTCAGCTGTATGATTTCACTGCCTGCCTGCGGGAGGGCGAAAAGGTGCTGGACAGCTACTGCACACGGGTCGGTTACCGTACTGTGGAGACCCGGGGAACAGAGCTTTACCTGAACGGAAAGCCGATTTATTTCAAGGGTGTCAACCGCTATGACGAGTTCGACCCCTACGGTATGTGTCCGCCGGAGGAAGCGGTGCGCAAGGAATTTCTGCAAATGAAGCAGATGGGCGTAAACCTTATCCGCACCCATTTCCCCCAGGACGATATGTACTACCGTTTAGCAGATGAGATTGGTCTTATGTATATGATTGAGGTGCCGCTGAACTGGTGGTATCCCAAAATGGACGAGGAATTTTCCCAGTTTGCGGTGCTGGCGCAGGAGGCAGTGGCGGATTTGGAAGCCACATTCCGTTTCTTCTGCAATCACCCCTGCTGGACAGTGTGGTCTGTTAGTAATGAATGCACCTATCAGGCGCCGGCTGCCCAGCAGATGTTCCGTATGCTGGCAAAGCGTATGCGGGAGCTGGACTGCCGCAGGCTGATAACCTGTGTTATTTTCCGGATACTTAGAAATGAAACAGACTTGGATTTCTGTGATTTCCTCAGCCTGAACTATTATAACGGCGCTCGCGCCAACAGCGTGGAGGAGCTGGAAGAAAAGTTCAATGTGCTGGAACAGAAGCTGAAACTTGCCGAGAAGCTCTACCCGAATGTGCCGCACGTGCTTACTGAGTTTGGCGTCTGCGCTGTGCGCGGGCTCACCGGTAGCCCTACGGAGGGCAGATTCAGTGAGGATTTTGCCGCAACCTACCTGCGGGAACTGCTAAAGCGGCAGGACCGTTACGATCGCTTAATCCGGGGAAAGATTATCTGGTGTTGGGCGGATTACCGCCACTACCGCGGCTTTGTTATGGACGGTCTGGGATTGCAGGCGGTTTACGGACCCTGGGGACTGGTAACCATAGACAGAAAGCCGAAGACAAAACTGATTGCAGCGCTGGAAGAATATTTTGCCGAAAAAGGAGAATGCTGAATGCAGACGAGCAATAAGATAACCGAACTGGAAAACTGGAAGTTTGCTTTGGACCAGACCGGTTACGGCGAAGGAACAGGCTGGGCAGGAAAGTATTTCGATGACAGCAACTGGGCTGACGTGGAATCCAACACCTGCTGGGAAACCTATGAGACTGCCTTGTTCGATTACGAGGGAATGGCGTGGTTTCGCACAAAGTTTACGCCTCAGGAGGAGAATAAGCAGTATATTCTCCATTTTAACGGCGTCGGCGGCGTAGCAAAGGTTTTTGTAAACGGCGCTTTGGCAGGTACTTACGAGAACCGGTATCTGCCCTTTGAAATAAATATTACCCGCTGGATTTGGACAGCGGGAGAAAACACAATCGCTGTTCTGGTGGATAACGCTTTCCGTGGAAAGGAGCATCTTACCGGCGGCAACAAGGTGGAATGGGTGCTTTACGGCGGTTTGACCCATAAGGTTTGGGTGGAGGAACGGCGGGTGTTTCATCTGGATCACGTACGGGTGGACGCCGACTGCTGTGGAAATGCGAAAATTACTGTAACGGTAGGAAACAGCGCGGTTGTTACTGACCTTGAATGTGAGCTGATAGCGGAAATCGAAGGGTTGAACGCGGCGCAGACAAAGCAGGTTTTTTGTCCCCGCAGTACCGCCGGCATAAAAAGCACCTGCAAGACAGAGTTTGAATTTAAGGATACCGGCGCAAAGCTTTGGAGTCCGGACGCGCCCAATCTGTATACTGTGAAGGTTTCTATGGTCAGAAACGGCGAGATTGTGCAGTGGGTAAAGCACCGCATCGGTTTCCGCACCATTACCACAAAGGGTACGGATATCCTTCTCAACGGCAAGCCGATTCTTCTGAAGGGCGCGAACCGCTATGATGAGTATGCCCCCTATGGCATCTGTCCGCCGGAGGAGTGCATTCGGGAAGATATGCTGACAATGAAAAAAGCGGGTATGAATCTGATTCGTACCCACTATCCCCAAGATCCCATTCACTATGATTTAGCGGACGAGCTGGGTCTTATGTATATGATTGAGATTCCGCTGAACTGGTGGGCGCCCACTGAGGAGGAGACCCTCGCAGACCACACTAGCCTGCTGAATGAAGCGGTCAGCTGTCTGGACGGCACCTACTTCTGGCACTGCAATCACCCCAGCTGGACCATTTGGTCGGTGGGTAATGAGTGCGCCCACAGTATGCCTGCCGCACAGGCGATGTTCCGTATGCTGGCAGAGCGCATTCGCGGGCTGGATTGCGGACGGCTTCTTACCTATGCAGCCAATAGACCGCTGCGCAACAGCACGGAGCTGGACTTCTGCGATGTTCTGTGTATGAACTACTATTCCGGTATCAAGTCTGAGAGCGTCGAAGATTTTCCTGCTCAGCTGGAAACCATTCTGCGCGGTAAGCTGAAGACTGCCCGGGAGCTGTACCCCAATGTGCCTCACGTAATGAGTGAATTTGGCTATGTCTGTGTGGCGGGCATTCGCGGTAGCACCCGGTTTGGCCGCTATGCAGAGGATTTCGGCACTACCTTCCTGAAGAAAAAGTGTGAAGAATTCCTTGCAGATCCCCAGATGAAGGGATTGATTATTTGGAGCTGGGCGGATTACCGCCACCGTCGGAACTTCCAGTCCGGTCCTGTGGGTATGGGCATTTCCGCTACATACGGACCCTGGGGTCTTGTTACTATGGACCGCAAGCCTAAGCAGGTGCTGTTGGAAACGATGACCGAGATTTATAACAACTGGAATGTAGAGTAAAAATTTGTCTTATGAATAAAAAAGAGGTGTTGTAAAAATACAACACCTCTTTTTTGTTGTGATTTTATTCCAGCTCGAAAGCGCCGGTGTAGAGCTGGTAGTAGGTGCCTTTTGCTGCCACCAGATCCTGATGGGAGCCGCGCTCGATGATGCGACCCTGGTCCAG
>JAZRGQ010000166.1:0-3962 GCA_045644405.1 Faecousia sp. | reverse complement strand
GGGTACCAGCGCAGTGGAAATGGAAATATTACGGCGAATCTCCTCGGGGTCATAATCGCAGACGGTGTTACCGTCGGCGTTTTTGCCCATACGGTCGATGGCGCCGGTCATGTAAAGCAGGCTCTCAGCCAGCGCGGTTTTACCGCTGCCGCTGTGGCCCAGCAAACAAATATTACGGATAGAATTTGCAGTATACATATATGTTCAGTCTCCTTTCGGGAAGAGATATGCTCTTCCACCTAACACTTGGGCGCTTTCATGCACCGCAATACGGACATTATACACCAATGTTTGGTGGATTTCAATGCTTATTTTTGTGATTTTCACAATTTTTTTGCGGTGGCTGACGGAATATATAGCCCTTTTGCACACAGCATATAAAAAGGGCGTGCCGCAAAGCATCGCAGCACGCCCTTTATTCTCAGTTTTCCGTCAAACAGAACGGGTCCACTCTGTAATCAGAATGGCGGGAATCAGCCATACCATCTGGTACAGGAACATATTGGCAGGAGTCAAAAGCTGCAGCGCGCCAAGCAGGGTCAGCGCCAGCATTACAGCCATACCCAGAATGCCGCCAATCATATGCACCGTTACGCCCAGATTGCAAGCGGTGCGCAGCGCTCTTGCGCCGGTAACACCATAGGCAAAGGGTGCCAGACCCTCCGTGGTTACCAGCACCAGCGGCTGAGCATTTTCTACAGTCTTCTGCTCTTTCAGCGCCTGCCGTACCTGCTGCTCCGGCAGTTCCATCTTTTTAGGATTAATGCCGAATTTGCTGCGCAAGAAACCGCCGGTCAGCATAAAATCGCCGGCAAGCAAAAGCGGCTTAAGACCGCGGTAATTGCAAAGGGTGGAAAGACCTGCCGCAGAGGACCGGTCCCGTTCATAGCTCAAAGCGAACAGCCCGGCAAATTCTCCGTCGATTGCCACGCAAACCGCGTGGCTGACCCGGATTCCCTCCGGAATTTCAATGCCCATATCCTTCAAAAAGGAAAGGCTGCCTACCAGCACTGCTTCGTCCTCTACCATACCGGCAATGCCGCCGTTATCGTATACCTGTAGCTCCTGCACCGGATAGTGCCGTCCGTTCCGGCTTTCCAGCAGCTGGATAAACAGAGGCGCAATTCCGCTGCCGTCTGCCTCAATCACAGCGGTTGCATATGCCATAATCTGGTCCGGCAAACGGCTGCCGTAGAATTTAACACCGTTCATTTTAATGGTGCCGGAGGGGAACAAATCCGAATGCTCCAGCGGAAATACCGCCTTGGAGCACAGCGCCTCGATTCCCTGCCAGCCGCACAGCACAGTACCTAAGCTATGCAGACGGCGCTCCAGTATGGCAAAGGGGCGGGATACAGTAATAAACGCCGAAGCGGGCATTGC
The DNA here is from genome assembly GCA_045644405.1 of Faecousia sp. Lineage (GTDB taxonomy): Bacteria > Bacillota > Clostridia > Oscillospirales > Oscillospiraceae > Faecousia. The sequence continues at coordinate 2,579 of JAZRGQ010000166.1, read as the reverse complement.
CGCCAGCAAAGAAACTGCTGCCACGTGGATACCGGCGCTTACGCCGCTGAAGATGCCAGCGGTAATGCCGATGGCAAAGCACACGCACATCGCCACCAGTCCGTACAGCCAGAGCCGTTTTTCCGGCTTGCCGACAGCCTTGTAGTTGTCCATAAAGTCCTCTACCTGACCTTCTGCCCGCACAAAGCCGTTAGCGTCCTGATAGTATTCCGGCTGCAGCACCACGCTGTCCAGATGATTTGCCTTGCGCATCGTATCCATCTGACCCATCAGCGCGCTGCGTTTCTGGTAAGTATTCCACAGGCTCATCAGCACCTGCAGGCTAAACGCCGCGCAGCAGGGAATCCGCTGCTGCTGCAGACACAGCACGCCGTCCACGCAGCAGACGATAAATGTAACCAGCAGCATACTCTCCAGCCGGAACCGCTTTTTGAAAATATCCGTCAAGCCTGTAATCAGCTGCCCGGAGCCAAGCAGCGCGGAAATAAGCATCGCCAGAAACTGACCGAATACCATCAGCCGGATTCTGTTTTCCTGCACCATACCCAGCGCATACATCACCGTCGAGCCGGCTGTCAAAAGCACCACAAGAAAGCTGATGAAAATCGCGCTTTGCAGCTTGCTTAAGCCCTTTTCCATCATTGTGTAGTAAATCTTTTCCGGACCTGCCACCAACTTACGCTTCAGCTCCCGCAAACGGGAACGGGGGTGGAACACAATCGGCTGAGGCGGTATGTACTCGCCCATCGGCTGATCGTAATCCGGCTCCCAGCTGGCAGTGAACGGGTCAACTGTTTTTTCTTCCTCCACAGGCTGGGCATTATGCACCTGCGCTTTTGCGCTTTTCATCGCTCCCGGCCGAATGACGTCCATACGAATGGTGTCTCCGGTTACTGTGCTCTGAGGTGTAGCCTCCGGTGCTTTTTCCTCCGGAACTTCCTCTATCGTTTCTTCCGGCGTTTCCTCTGTCGCTTCCTCCGGAATCTCCTCTGTCGCTTCAGGTGCGTCATCGCGCTCCGGCTCTGCACCAAATTCTTTCAGAATGTCTTCCAGATTAAATTCCTGGGTATTCTTTTCATCCATAGATTACCTCCAGATTATTTCAAGCGCTGCCTTACCGCCTCATACAACAAAATCGATGCCGCAGCAGATGCGTTCAGGGACGTAATTTGTCCTTTCATAGGAATGTGTACCGTTACATCGCAGTTTTTCTGCACCAACCGGCTCATTCCCTCTCCCTCGGAGCCAATCACAATGGCTGCCGGAACAGTCAAATCCGCCTGATACATAGGAATAGAGCCTTCCGCTGCCGTTCCGAAAATCCAAACGCCCTTTTCCTTCAGTTCCTGAATGGCGGTGTTGATATTGGTAACTCTTGCCACCTTCATATATTCCACCGCGCCGGCAGAAGCCTTTGCCACCGTAGCTGTCAAGCCAACGCTGCGCCGCTTGGGGATAATCACGCCGTGGGCGCCGGCGCATTCGGCTGAACGCAGGATTGCGCCTAAATTATGGGGGTCGGAAAGTTCATCGCAAATTACCAGAAGCGGTGCCTCTGACCGCTCCTGCGCAGTCTGAAGCAAATCCTCCAAAGTAAAATACTCCCGGGCAGCAGCCAGCGCAATTACACCCTGATGGGCTCTTGTTGCGCTCATTGCGTCCAGCTTGCGCCGGTCCACCGGCACAATAACCGCGCCTGCCTCCTTTGCCTGGGCTGCCAGATGCTGCAGCGCCCGGTCTGTATCACCGGAGGCGATAAACACTTTATCGATTGTTCTGCCGCTGCGCAGCGCTTCTGTCAAAGCATTGCGCCCTTCCAGCTGATTTTCATTTTCCTCCACCGGCGGCTGAGAAAAATCTCTGCCCTGGGGTCTGCGGCGGTAATTTCCGTTCATACGTTCCACTCCTTAACAGGAAATATTCTATCTATTTTAATCAGTATACCAGATTTTCTCCCCTTTCTCAACAGGTTTTTTTGGTGGCGGAAATTAACAGAAAATTTACGCGGTTAACATGTATCATTCGTTGCACAGTGTTAAAAAATGTGATATGATGGGTAAAATTCAATTACCATTAAAGGAGTGCAGACTATGGAACAGAACCGGAACAATTCCAATTCCTCTGGGCAGAATCCGGACAAGCGGCCAAAGGGTAACTTCCTGCTGCCGCTGATTATTGCCGTAGGATTATTGCTGATTGTCAGCAGCCTGTGGGGCAACATTAAGCGCAGCCAGTACACAGAAACCTCCTATTCGGATTTCCTTGTAGCGATGGAAAGCCAGAATCTTGCGGAGGTTGAAATTCAGGACGACCGGCTGATTTATATGACCAAAGAAGAAGCGGAAAAGCCCGCTGGCGACCAGCAGGCATATTTCACTGGCCTACCCATTGGCGGCGACCGTATGGAGCTGGCAGCGCAGCTGCACGCCCAGGGCGTAACCGTCTATGACCAGATTGTAGAAGACAATTCCACCATCATTATGATTTTGTACTATGTGCTGATGTTTGGCGTCTTCTTCTTTGTGATGCGTTCTCTTACCAAGCGCTTCAGCGGCGAAGGTATGATGGGCGGTATGGGT
>JAZRGQ010000165.1:0-2496 GCA_045644405.1 Faecousia sp. | reverse complement strand
TATGCGCAGGTGCTGGAGCAGGGACTGAAAGCCACAGACACCACTGCAATGGCGCTGGCGATGGATAACAATATCCCTATGGTCTGCTTCGGTCTGGCAGAAGAAAACAGTATTTTACGGGTTGTTCAGGGTGAGAAGATCGGAACGACCGTTACCAATTCATAATTGATAGGAGGAACCTGCAATGAATGTAGATTTTAAGGATTACGGAAGAAGAATGGAAAAGGCTCTGGAGCATTTGAATGAGGAATTCGGTGCTGTTCGCGCAGGCCGGGCAAACGCAAAAGTTCTGGATCGGATTACTGTGGAATACTATGGCAGTGAGACACCCTTAAACGGTGTGGCAACCATCTCCTCTCCCGATGCGCGTACCCTGGTGGTGCAGCCCTGGGACACCTCGCTGCTTAAGGAAATCCAGAAAGCGATTCAGGCCAGTGAGCTGGGCATCAACCCCCAGAATGACGGCCGTGTGATTCGCTTGGTATTTCCCCAGCTGACTGAAGAGCGTCGTAAGGAGCTGGCAAAGCAGGTAAAGAAATACGCAGAAGAAGCCAAGGTGGCAATGCGTAATATCCGCCGCGAGGGTATGGATTACGTGAAGAAGCTGAAGAAGAACAGCGAGATTACAGAAGACGACCAGAAGAAGGCAGAAAAGGATTTGCAGGATATGCTGGATAAGTATGTCAAGCAGGTCGATGAGGCCTTGGCCGCCAAGGAAAAGGAACTGATGGCGATTTAAGCCAATATACTTTTGGGGGCGTAAATGCCCCCAAAAAATGTATGTGCCACAGAAAGAGGGGATTTGATGGCGACACAACCGGAAAAGGCGCCCCGCCATATTGCGATTATTATGGACGGCAATGGCCGTTGGGCGAAGAAAAGGGGATTGCCCCGCACCGCCGGACACGCAGCCGGCGCGGAGGCGTTTCGAAAAATTGCCAATTACTGCCGCACCCTGGGTGTGGAGTATTTGACAGTTTATGCCTTTTCTACCGAAAACTGGAAGCGGTCGGAGGAGGAGATTGCCGGCATTATGAAGCTGCTGGCGCGCTACCTGCACGAGGCGCTGATAGATATGGAGAAAAACCACGTATGTTTCCGCTTTTTCGGTGATTTAAGCAAGCTCAGCCCTGAGCTGCAGGCACTGTGCCGTGATGCGCAGGAGCGGTCCGCCCAGTATCACGAGGTGCAGGTGAATTTCTGCCTGAATTACGGCGGCCGGGATGAGCTGGTGCAGGCAGCCCGGAAGTTTGCTGCTGATGGGGCTGCAGGAAAGCACGATGCGGGAGATTTAACCGAATCCCTGCTGGAAAGCTACCTGTATTCTGCCGGTGTGCCGGATCCGGAGCTGATTATCCGTCCTTCCGGCGAGCTGCGTACCAGCAATTTCCTGCTGTGGCAGTCTGCCTATTCAGAATATGTTTTTATGAATGTGCTGTGGCCGGACTTCGGTCCTAAGGATTTAGATGCAGCCATTGCCGAATACCATCGGCGTAACCGCAGATTTGGAGGCGTATAACAATGAAAACCCGAATACTCGCAGCGGTTGCGCTGCTGCCTGCGCTGCTGATTATTGTGCTGGCGTTGCCTACAATCTGGACTGCGGTGCTTTTTGGACTGATGGCAGCCCTTGCCTCTTATGAGCTTTTGTGGGGTACCGGTTTGGTGCGGCAGCCCCGCTTGCTTATCTACACTGCGGTAATGGGCTTTCTGACTGCGCTGTGGAGCCATTTTGGAAAAGACTATACTGCAGCGCTTTTGGGCATTCTTATTTTTGCGGCGGTGCTGTACGCGGAGGTACTGGCATCGAAGGCAAAGCTGGGATATGAGAAAATTACTGTCTGTATGACAGGCGGATTGCTTGTTCCGTTCCTTCTGTGCGCGCTGGTGCGTATTCACAGCGGCGAATACGGCAGATTCTTTATTTTGATTCCCTTTGTGTTGGCGTTTTTGTCTGATACCGGCGCATATTTTGCAGGCCGCGCTTTCGGCAAGCATAAGCTGGCGCCCGTTATCAGCCCCAATAAAACTGTAGAGGGTGTTGCAGGCGGCGTACTGGGCGCAGTTGTGGGTATGGTTATCTACTGCGTGGTGCTGCAGGTGGCGTTTGGCTTTACAGTCAATTACCTGTGGGCAGTGGTATACGGACTGCTGGGCTCTTTGGCAGCGGTGTTTGGCGATTTGAGTTTTTCTGCTGTAAAGCGGCAGACCGGCATTAAAGACTACGGCAATTTGATTCCGGGCCACGGCGGTATTCTGGATCGGTTTGATTCTATGACTGTGGTGGCACCTTTGGCAGAGGCGCTTTTGCTTCTGCTGCCTGTGGCGGTGAAATAGAAATGGTAAAATGTGTAAGCATATTAGGCTCTACCGGCTCTATCGGACGGCAGAGTCTGGAAATAATTGACAGCCTGGGTCTGCAGGTGGCGGCGTCAACTGCCCGCACCGGCGTGGAACGGCTGGCGCAGCAGTGCCGTAAGTATAGACCCAGACTGG
>JAZRGQ010000164.1:0-2455 GCA_045644405.1 Faecousia sp. | reverse complement strand
CGCTGCTCCAAGGAAATCTTCAAGCAAATTGCCCAGAACTACCTGAAGTTCCGCAATACCGCAAGATACTGTCTGGGTAACCTGAACGATTTTGACCCCAACAATCTGCTCCCCGCAGAGCAAATGGAAGAGCTGGACAAGTGGGCGCTTACAAAGCTGGACGCGCTGGTAAAGGCTTGCCGCAAGGCGTATAACAACTACGAGTTCCACGTTGTATCCCATATGATTAACGATTTCTGCGTTGTTGAGCTCAGCTCCTTCTATCTGGATATTTTGAAGGACCGTCTGTACTGCGAGGCAGCCAACAGTCAGCGCCGGCACTCTGCCCAGAGCGCGCTGTTCCTGATTCTTGACGCAATGACAAAGCTGTTTGCCCCCATTCTGGCGTTTACCTGCGATGAAATCTGGCAGGCAATGCCCCATAAGGACAGCGACGATGTGCGCAACGTTCTTCTGAACCAGATGCCGGAGAGCTTTGCCTCTTACGCGCTGGACGAGGACACTATGGAAAAGTGGGCAACTGTTATGAAGCTGCGTCAGGACGTAAACGGCGTGCTGGAATTAGCCCGCGCCGATAAGCGAATCGGCAAGGCGCTGGAGGCGCACGTGAGCCTGCAAACGGAAAATGAAGCTGTGTTGGCTGCTTGCAAGGGTCTGAATCTGGCTGAGATTTTCATTGTATCCTCCTGCAGTTTTGAGGCAACCCCCGACGGCGGCATCGCCGGCAACGGTGTAAATCTTACCGATGTTATGATCGGCGTAACCGAAGCCAAGGGTGAGAAATGCCCCCGCTGCTGGATGCACTCCACCGAGGCAAACGCAGAGGGTCTTTGCCCCCGCTGCGCAGCGGTTATCTCCCAGATGGATCTGGAATTCTAATAAAAGTAACCCCCAATCCGCTTAAAACGGATTGGGGGCTTTTATTTAACCATTTATACGCCGAAAACTTTCTTTGCGTTTTTCATCATTTCCCGTATGGGCAGCTGATAGGGGCAGCGGGTTTCGCACACGCCGCAGTCTACGCAATCCGATGCCTTCTTATCCATTGCGTGATACCGGTCAGACGCCCACTGCTGCAGATTATATCTGCTGTAGTAGCCCTCCATCATAAACACGGCTGGAATAGAAATGCCAGCTGTGCAAGGAGCGCAGTAATTACAGCGGCGGCAGAAATTGGTGCCAAGGAATTTGCGAATCTCCTGGATTTTATCCAGCTCCGCAGGTGTCAGCGGTGCGGTGTTTTCCATCGCTTCCAGATTCTGGGTCAACTCCCGCTCTTCTGCCATACCGGGTATTACCACGCTGACGTTGGGGTTGGCTGCAACAAAGCGCAGCGCCAGCTGCGCATCATCGATTGCGCCGCCTGCCAGAGGTTTCATACAGATAAAGCCGATGTTCTTTTCTTTGCACACCGCAATCAAGTCTTCGCCCTGTGTTTCCACCAGATTATAGGGGAACATAATGGTTTCCACCCAATCCATCTCCACAGCCTGCCTGAACAGCTCCTGCAGGTGCAGTGTAATGCCGATGTGTCCAATCTTGCCTGCTTTTTTCGCCTCCTGCAGCGCCTCCAGAGCGCCTCCCGGCGCCAGCACCGTCTGCAAATCCGCAGGGCTGGGATTATGTATCTGGTACAGGTCAATATAGTCGGTGCAAAGATTCTTTAAGCTGATGGCAATGTCTTTTTCCATCGCTTCCTTTGTCCTTGCCATACTCTTGGTAGCAAGCACAAACTGATCCCGCATACCTGCAAGGGCGTAACCCAGATATTCCTCGCTGACTGTGTAGCCGCGGGCGGTGTCAATGTAATTAACGCCTGCGTCGCGCATCTTTTCAAGGAGCTTTTTTGTGCCTTCCTTGTCAATTCGCTGAATCGGAATACCCCCAAAACCCATACGGGAAATTTTTAAACCTGTTTTTCCAAGTATAATCTGTTCCATACCGTTTCTCCATTCTCGTTTTTTTCTATTATACACCCGGTTTGGACAATATGCAACAAGCATAAAAAAAGACGGACGGTAAAACCGTCCGGCTTTTATTTGAATATTAGAACAGGCCGGAAACCTTGCCGGTCTCGGTGTCTACGTCTACACGACGGTAAGCGGGGTCAGCAGCAGTACCGGGCATCATAGAGATGGTGCCTGCCATGGGGCACAGGAACTTAGCGCCGCCGTACTCCAGAATGTCGCGAATGGTCAGCTTCCAACCGGTGGGAACGCCCTTCTTAGTGGGATCGTCGGACAAAGACAGGTGGGTCTTAACCATCATGGTGCAGTAGTCAGCGTACTTGGGATCGCTCTCAAAACGCTGTGCCTTCTCAGCAGCCAGAGGCAGCCAGACAACACCGTCAGCGCCGTAAACTTCCTTAGCAATCAGCTCAACGCGCTGACGCAGGGGCATCTCCAGATCGTACAGGAACTTAACTTCGTTCTTGTCCTCACAAGCTTCAACAACC
>JAZRGQ010000163.1:0-2166 GCA_045644405.1 Faecousia sp. | reverse complement strand
GGTGGTTGCCAAAATAATGCCGGAGGAGGTGGTCTCTTCCGCTTCTGTCTGTTTCAGCAGAATGTTATCTGCCATAGGTTTTAACTTCATAATATTGCCTCCAAAAGAGATTATTTAGATTGCAGGTGCAGCCTGCAAGAATCTACCAGTTATTAGCACTCTTTCGTTTTGAGTGCTAACAGCTATATCATACCCTAAGCCTTTTGAAAAAGCAAGAGGTATTTGTACTTTTTGTATGAAATTTTTATGAAAACTTTTCTGCCCGTTTTCAGCACAGTTTTGCGCCTGCGGGAATGGCATCGTCCACCATCAGCAAGTGGAGCTTTTCCTCGCCCTTTTCCGTATGCACAGCGGAAATCAGCATACCGCAGGACTCTCTGCCCATCATTTTGCGGGGCGGCAGGTTGGTAATCGCCACCAGTGTCTTGCCCACCAGCTCCTCGGGCTTATAGAACTTGGCGATGCCGCTGAGAATCTGCCGGTCAGTGCCGGTGCCGTCATCTAAGGTAAACTGCAACAGCTTATCGCTCTTCTTTACCGGCTGGCAGTCCTTTACCTTGACAGCGCGGAAATCGGACTTGCAGAAAGTGTCGAAATCCACCGTTTCCTCTGCGTAGGGCTCAATTTCAATTTCAGACTGGGGTTTTGCCAGTTCTTCCAATGCAGTCAACTCCTTTTCCATATCAATTCTGGGGAACAGCGCAGGGCCGTTAACGGTAGCAACCTGTACCGGCAGCACACCGAAATTCTCCAGCGAATCCCAATCCATCGGCGCGCCGCCCAGACGGTTGGAAATCTCCTGAGCTGTCTGGGGCATAAAGGGGCTGAGCAGACCGGCGCAGATACGCACAGTTTCCAGCAGGTTGTAAAGCACCTTTGCCAGACGGGGGTGATTTGCCTCGTCCTTTGCCAGCACCCAGGGCGCATTTTCATCAATATACTTATTGGCGCGGGAAATTACCTTGAAAATCTCCGCCAGCGCATTCTGGAATGCATAGCTTTCCATCTGCTCCTCATACACCTGACGCAGCTGGCTTACCATCGTAACCAGCTCCTTGTCCATCGCAATGTCCACCTGCTGTTGCTGGGGCAGCCGCTCGCCGAAGTACTTCTGCGCCATCGCCACAGTACGGGAAACCAGATTACCCAAATCGTTTGCCAAATCTGTGTTAATGGTGGAAATCAGCAGCTCGTTGGAGAAGTTGCCGTCGGAGCCGAAGGGGAAGGAGCGCAGCAGGAAGAACCGCAGCGCGTCCACGCCGAAGCGCTGCGCCAGAATATAGGGGTCTACCACATTGCCCTTGGATTTGCTCATCTTTCCGCCGTCCAGCAGCAGCCAGCCGTGGCCAAATACCTTCTTCGGCAGGGGCAAATCCAGACTCATCAGCATCGCAGGCCAGATGATAGAGTGGAAACGCACAATTTCCTTGCCCACAAAATGCACATCTGCCGGCCAGAATTCCTGCAAATCCGCATACTTATCGTTTTCAAAGCCCAGAGCAGTCATATAGTTGAACAGCGCGTCAATCCACACGTACACCACGTGGCCCTCATCAAAGTCCACAGGCACGCCCCAGCTGAACGAGGTGCGGGAAACGCACAAGTCCTCCAGACCGGTCTTGATGAAGTTGTTCACCATCTCGTTTACACGGCTGCGGGGCTCCAGAAAATCGGTGTTTTCCAGCAGGTCCTGAATTCTGTCGGCATATTTGCTCAGCCGGAAGAAGTATGCCTCCTCCTCTGCGTCTTCCACAGGACGGCCGCAGTCGGGGCATTTTCCGTCCACCAGCTGGCTCTCTGTCCAGAAGCTTTCGCAGGGCTTGCAGTATTTACCCTTGTAGGCGCCCTTGTAAATATCCCCGTTTTCATACATCTTCTTGAAAATCTTCTGGATAGCCGCCACGTGGTAATCGTCGGTGGTGCGGATAAACCGGTCGTAGGAAATGTTCATCAGCTTCCACAAATCCTTAACGCCGCCCTCACCCAGCACAATCTCGTCCACGTACGCCTGGGGTGTAACGCCCTTTTCCTTTGCCTTGTCCCCAATTTTCTGACCGTGCTCGTCTGTGCCGGTCAAAAACTTTACCTGATACCCCTGCAGCCGCTTGAAGCGCGCCATGGCATCTGTTGCCACAGTGCAGTAGGTGTGGCCGATGTGCAGCTTTG
>JAZRGQ010000162.1:0-7032 GCA_045644405.1 Faecousia sp. | reverse complement strand
TGTTTGTGGACCCGGAAAAGCGGGTATCTGTACTCAAGCAGAATCAGAATGCCTATGACGCCTATACCATTATGGATACAGTCATTATGGGCAATCAGCGGCTGTATGATGTGATGAAAGAAAAAGATGCCATCTATGAAAAACCGGATTTTTCCGATGAGGACGGTATCCGCGCTTCCGAGCTGGAAGCGGAATTTGCGGAGATGGATGGCTGGGAGGCAGAGTCGGACGCTTCCCGTCTGCTGCAGGGTCTGGGCATCGGCACCCAGCTGCACAATGATTTGATGGGCGCTACCGATCCCCGGTTGAAGGTGAAGGTATTGCTGGCGCAGGCGCTGTTCGGCAATCCGGATATTGTTATGCTGGACGAGCCTACCAACAACCTGGATATCGAGGCAATCAACTGGCTGGAGGATTTCCTTCTGGACTTTCCCGGTATGGTGATTGCGGTTTCCCACGACCGCCACTTCTTAAATACAGTCTGCACCCACACAGTGGATATTGACTACGGCAAAATCAAAATGTACGTGGGTAACTATGACTTCTGGTACGAATCCTCCCAGCTGGTGCAGGCCATGATTCGCAATAAGAATAAGAAAAATCAGGAGAAGATTGAGGAGCTGCAGCTGTTCATTCAGCGCTTCTCCGCCAATAAGTCCAAGGCAAAGCAGGCAACCGCCCGCAGAAAGCTGCTGGATAAGCTGACCGTGGAGGAAATGCCCTGCTCTACCCGCCGGTATCCTTTCGTGGGCTTTATGCCGGAGCGGGAGCTGGGCAAGGATATTCTGACAGTGAACGATGTGTCGGTAACAGTCGATGGCGTAAAGCTGCTGGATAAGGTGTATTTCTCTGTTGGCAAAAACGATAAGATTGCCTTTGTTGGAGAAAATGAGCTGGCGCAGACTGCCCTGTTCCAGATTCTGATGGGAGAGCTGGAGCCGGACGAGGGTAGCGTAAAGTGGGGCATTTCCACTTCCCGCAGCTACCTGCCCAAGGATAATACTGCCTACTTTGAAGGCAATAATATGGAGCTGGTGGACTGGCTGCGCCAGTACTCGGTGAAAAAGGACGATGTGTATCTGCGCGGCTTCCTGGGACGTATGCTTTTCGGTAACGATGATGTGTTTAAGCCGGTCAATGTACTTTCCGGCGGCGAAAAGGTGCGGTGTATGCTCAGCAAAATGATGCTTAGCGGCGCCAATGTGGTGCTGCTGGACCAGCCGACCAACCATCTGGATATGGAATCCATTCAGGCGGTAAACAAGGGCCTGGAAGCCTTTACAGGCGTGGTGCTGCTGGCTTCCCACGACCACGAGCTGCTGACCTCCACCTGTAACCGTGTCATTGCCTTCCAGCCTGACGGCACAATTATTGACCGCTACGGCACCTACGACGATTATCTTGCGTGGATGGCACAGCAAAAGGAGCAATAAGATGAAAAAGATTCTTGATATTATCACACAGAAAATGGAGCAGGCGTTTGCTGCTGCCGGATACGACGCCTCTTTTGGTCGCGTAACCGTATCCAACCGCCCTGACCTGTGTCAGTATCAGTGCAACGGCGCTTTGGCTGCTGCAAAGCAGTATAAATGCGCGCCTATTGCCATTGCCAACGCAGTGGCGGAAAAACTGGACAGCGGAGATTTTTCTATGATTGAGGCGGTTATGCCCGGCTTTATCAACTTAAATCTCAGCGACGCATTTTTAACTGGCTATCTGGAGCAAATGCGCACTGCGCCGGATTTTGGCGTTGAGAAAATCGGCGCGGGAAAGACCATTGTGGTGGACTACGGCGGCGCCAATGTGGCAAAGCCTTTGCACATCGGACATCTGCGTCCTGCAATCATCGGCGAGAGCCTGAAGCGGTTGCACAAGTTCCTGGGCTACAACACCATCGGCGATGTACATCTGGGCGACTGGGGCTTGCAGATAGGCCTGATTATCGCGGAGCTGCAGCAACGGCAGCCGGAACTGCCCTATTTCGATGAGAGCTTTACCGGCGAATATCCGGAAGATGCTCCCTTTACAGTCGATGAGCTGGAGGAGATTTACCCCACAGCCTCCTCTAAGAAAGCAGACCCTGAATTTTCCGCAAAAGCGCATCAGGCAACACTGGAGCTGCAGCAGGGCCGCCGGGGTTACCGGGCGCTGTGGAAGCACATTATGCGTGTTTCCGTTGCGGACTTAAAGAAAAATTACGACAATCTGGGCGTGTATTTTGAAAAGTGGCTGGGCGAAAGCGATGCAGACCCCTATATCCCCGCAATGGTGGCGGATATGCAGAACAGGGGAATCGCGGTGCGCAGTGAGGGCGCGTGGGTTATTCCTGTTGAGGAAGAGGGAGATAAAAAGGAAATGCCTCCCTGTATTCTGGTAAAGTCCGATGGCTCCTCCATTTACGCCACCACCGATTTGGCGACTATCGTGCAGCGTATGCAGGACTGGAAGCCCGACAAAATGCTCTACGTTACCGATAAGCGGCAGAATCTGCATTTTGAGCAGGTGTTCCGCGCTGCCCGGAAGGCGGGCATCGTTGACGCGCAAACCCAGCTGGAGCACGTGGGCTTTGGCACGATGAACGGCGCTGACGGTAAGCCCTTCAAAACCAGAGACGGCGGCGTTTTGCGTCTGGAACAGCTGGTTGCGGATATGACAGACTTCGTCCGCGCGAAAGTAGTGGAGAACAAAATCGTAGCGGAAAGCGATGTGGAAGCAACCACGGCAAAAATCGCGATGGCCGCGCTGAAGTACGGAGATTTGAGTAATCAGCCCACCAAGGACTACAATTTCGATATGGAGCGCTTTGCGGCGTTTGAGGGCAACACAGGTCCGTATATCCTGTATACCATTGTGCGAATCAAGTCCATTTTGAGCCGCTACGGCGCGTGGGAACAGCTGCCCATTCAGACGCCGGCAAATACCTATGCCAAGGACTTGATGCTGACCCTTACAAAGGTAGGACCGGCGCTGGAGAGCGCCTGGAAGGCATCTGCGCCCAACCTGATTTGCGCATATATTTATGAGCTGGCAGGCGCGGTTAATAAATTCTACCACGAGACCCGTATTCTGTCCGAAGAGGACAAGCAGCTGCAAGCCGGCTACATCAGCCTGATTGCACTGGCAAAGAATGTGCTGGAAACCTGCATTGACCTGCTGGGTTTCTCTGCACCGGAAAAAATGTAAAAAAAGCTGCCCTTTGGGGCAGCTTTTTTTGTGATTATCTTTACAGCCGACAAATTTTTTATTATACTGGAAATAGCCGAGGGGCTGAATGTTTAGAGAAAAGGAGCAGATTGTATGGTATCAATTATTTTGAAGCGCGTGATTGCAGTACTGAAGAAAAAGCCGTTAACGCTGTGGGGAATTTCTTTGCTCAGCGTTGTGCTGGTAGGTTTGGGGAGCACCCTTTTCGGTATTATTCCTGGCGTTGGTTTGGGAATTGCCTGCTTGATTTATACATCTATGACTATGATTTTCCTCCGTGGCTATCGGGGCGAAGAAGTAAAAAGTGTAGACCTGTTCTCCTGTTTTAAGGATTGGCAAACCGCTAAGCGGGTGCTTTGCGGTACCGGCTGGATGGCGCTGCAGGTATTCCTGTGGGCGCTGATTCCTGTTGCGGGCATTGTGATTGCCATTATCAAATCCTATGCCTACCGCTTGACACCGTATATTCTGGTAACAGAGCCGGAGGTGCCTGCGCTGGAGGCTTACAAGGTTTCCGAGCAGAGAACACAGGGCTATAAGGGCAAAATGTTTGGCGCAGAGCTGCTGGTATGGGTGATTGTGTTTGCAGCATTCTTTGTGCTGGGTCTGTTAAGCGCAATTCCTTTTATAGGTGTGCTGTTTATGCTGGCTACCTTTGTCGCCTATTTGGCGGTGGTTGCATTCTCCGGAATCTTCTTTGGTCTGATGCAGGCGGCGTTCTATGAGGAAATCACCAATCCCACTGTTCCGCTAACGAAAGTGGGCGGCGCAGCAGCTGTAAAGTACTGCGCACATTGCGGCGCGCCGATGAATAGCGACGCGGCGTTCTGCCCCAAATGCGGCGCCGGTCAATAATCAAAAGATATAAGAAAACGTCCGGCAGCCTTTACTGCCGGACGTTTTTGCAAGAGCGCAAGGATAAGGATAAAAAACAATGAAAAAGATTAAATACGATGCGATTGACCTAAAGTATTTCAATGAAACAGAAGAAGGAAGAAAGTATCTTGAATACAATGATAAGGTGGGCGGAGCACCAATCGGTCTGATTGTTCCTTTCGGTTATCCCGCAGGTGTTGAAGAAATGGGCGGTGTGATTGCCGTATATGATGAATGTATCAAACAAAGCAAGACGTGGGAAGACCTGCTTGACTATCACCCACCTGAAGACGTAGTGGTTTGATAGAACAAACGGACACCCAACGGGTGCCCTGTTCAGTTTATACCATAATACAACCAGTAATTTCGTGTTTTTTTCCAACAAAAAACCACACCTAAAAAGGTGTGGTTTTGTTGGCAGGGGCACAAGGACTTGAATTGCCATAGATTTTGCATTTGGTTAACTTTTGTTAACCATTTAGCACCAAAAATATGGGTTTTCCGAACATTTATACCCCACTAAATACCATGCTTAACCACCCTTTACCACCCCAATAAGGGGAAAAATAAGGGAAAACTTTTTACATGCCGCATAGCGGGTACAACTAGTTCAAACAGCTGCTTATATTGTTAATTCTCTTCCATTTGCGCCTCGAGTTTCGCAACCTTATCGGCGGTTGTTTTCCACAATATCGGAAGCATCACGCATTCAACTACCGAGACTAGGCCAATTATACCTGTTACAACATTTAATAATTTATCATCATTATAGAAAAAATATTGTACAGTTGCAATTGATGCGCATAAGGCAATAGGCGTTGCTATAAGCACTGTACGAAAAACCGTCAATAAGCTTGTTGCCTTTTTTAAAAATACCCGTTTGGAAACCGCTGTTTCTTCTAGCATTTTCACTCTGTTTTTTAGTTCTTCAAGATCGTTTTTTAATTCATTGCTCTGCTGTCCGCACGCAAAAGCGTTCAAACACATGGGCGTGGATGAAGCTACAGGTGTTTCTCCATGAATGGGCGTTGTTACATTGGGCATGGATACGACAGGAACGCCATTATTGACCTCATAGTTTTGTTGATAGGTGTTTTGCGTATTTGAGGAGGTGCTTTGTTGTCTCTTTGTAGCATTTGCCATTACTTAGCCTCCCCAAATATTTCTTCATTAAGTAGCATATAACTATGTTTCATAATGCTATTAATCTGTTTCTCGGTTAATGGCTTGTTTTCAGAATCCCTTACATTGTTTGTATCGCGAACCAACAACACGCCAGATTCTTCTTGCCCATTTACCTCAGCCACAGCATTTGATACATTAAAAACATTATTAATACTGAGACCTTTAATATTAGTTACCTTGTTTACGCGGAACGAAAGTTCATTTTCTCCTTTTAATGTTCCTCCGAAATACTTTTCTGAAATATAATTACATGGCTCTGCATTTTTTTGAAATACTGTATATACAACACCAACCCTAACAATTTCAGCACTTTGACTCGTTGCTTTGATAAACTCAGAAATTTCATCTGAATACCTGCTCTCTATTACAGATAAATTCTCATTCTCAATAGAAGGTGTAAGAATTAAATCGCACCTTTTTCGAGCAATATTAAGTGTATGAGGGAGTTTTGTGCTTTTCCTTGTAACAACAGGAATCTCAGCTGGAGCATCTAACGGCAAATCCAAACATGTAGGCATTGCATCAAACAAATTCCCTAGTCCTTGATTGATTCTTTCTGCAAGCAGATCCGGTCTGTTTAAGAACTCTTTTAAAAATAGTGCAACTTGAATTTTAACAACTTTCATATTAATAAACAATCCTTTCATAATTGTTTTATGCGAACTCTCGGCGCATCGGGATAAACATATATCCTCTAATATAATTATAAATACCTATATGCTGAAAGTAAAGATACATCTTCAAGTATTTCTAGACTGCAAAGCAGATTTCTATCAATAAACAACTCTGAAATAATCCAAATAAGCCTTAAACCGGTCCTGGGCGGTGAGGCAGGTGTCCATGAGGAAGCCCTTTTCGCGGTCCCATTCTTTGAGGCCACGGTAGTAGAACAATTTTAGATTATCCTCGATGATAAAGGGGACGACGTTGTGCTTTAGGCACTCCTTAAAGAGGATCAAGCGGCCCACACGACCATTTCCGTCCTGGAAGGGATGGATGCGTTCAAAGGCTACATGGAAGGCTACGATGTCCTCAAAGGTCTTGGAAGGCAGTGCATTATAGTCGCGCAGCAACTTGCGAATCTCACCGACAACATTTTCGGGAAGTGTGGTATCATTACCGCCCACCTCGTTGGGAAGTTTCTTATACTCGCCAACAGCGAACCAATCCTTGCGGCTATCGCTGGTGCCGGTCTTCAATACGAAGTGCAGCTCCTTGATAAACTTCTCGGTCAGCGTAGCACCTGCCTGGTCAATCACCATATCAATGCAGCGGAAGTGGTTGGAAGTTTCAATCACATCGTCCACATTCACAGACTCATTTTCAAAACCAATGGTATTGGTTTCAAAGATATACCGGGTCTGATCGTGGGTAAGACGGCTGCCCTCAATATGGTTGGAGTTATAAGTCAGGTCGATTTGCACTTTATGATAGATGCCACCAGTCATCTTTGCCGCCTTCTGCTCACGCAGGATCTGCAGCAAAGAAGGGGTGTCTTTCTTTTTATTTACGCGATCCGGTTTCTGCGCGCTTTCCGGAATATACCAAGTTTTGCCGATAAGCTTCGCATCGGCAATTCTGCCGTTGGCACAGTAATTTCTCACACTTCGTTCGGAAATTCCCCACTTTTCAGCCATTTTTGCAACAGATACGTATTCCATAGTTACCTCCCGGCAAATTTCTTATCAGTATTATACCACATTATCGGCAAAATATCAACAACGCATATAATTAAATGTACGGTTTGTTGCCGATAAATCAACGATT
>JAZRGQ010000161.1:0-7400 GCA_045644405.1 Faecousia sp. | reverse complement strand
CATACCAAATTCCAGACAGAGAAAGCCGCCGCTTTTCAGCGCATAACGGTAGTTACCGGCAATAGACCGGTAAAAGTCCAATCCGTCCGCGCCGCCGTAGAGCGCCAAATGTGGCTCATAATCTTTTACGCTGGTGTCCAGCTCTTCCATCTCCTTTGAGGTAACATAAGGAGGGTTGGAAACTATCATATCAAATTCCCCCAGAAATGCGCTGGGTTTTTCCAGCGCGTTTGCCTGCACGCAGGCAACACGGGAGGTTAGATTCTGCTCTTTTGTATTCCTTCTGGCAACCGCCAGCGCCTCTTTGGAAATATCTGCAAGTGTCAGCTTTGCATTGCTGATATGATTGGCGATTGCAAGACCGATGCAGCCGGAGCCGGTGCATAAATCCAGAATCCGGGGATTGCCTACTAAATACTTCGCCTGTTTGATTGCAAGGTCAGTAACGCAGCAGGTGTCATCTCTGGGAATCAGCACGTGCTTATTTACATAAAGGCGCATACCATAAAAATCCCATTGCTCCAGAATGTAGGCAAGGGGCTCATCCTTCAGCAACCTGTCGACTGCCTGTGCAACCACAGAGCAAATGTGGTCGCCGGCATACTGCTGTCCGTCAGCAATTACCTGCTCCCGGGTCTTGCCTGTTGCGTGGCATATTAGCTGCCGCGCCAAATGTCCTGCCTGCTGCGAATCCTCCTGTACCATCAAAGCGCGCCGTGTCTGGGAATACAGTTGGGATAGTGTCATTACCAAGTGTCTGTTCCCTCCTGCTCCGGAAGTACAGCCTCCAGCGCCGTGATGGCAACTTCAATCATAGAGTCGTCCGGCTCATTGGTGGTAAATCTCTGCATCCACTGTCCGGGTGCGGTGAGAACGCGTGTAAGCAGATTATCATAGCGGCCCACAAGGCGGTTGATTTCATAAGCGATAGCCACGACCAGCGGCAGTAACAGCAGCTTAAAACCAATCATAATCAGCTTATAAACAAATGCGTTTGTATCGCGCATTGTATCCAGAGCAGGCACTGCGCTCAGCAGCAGCGTCGATGCTATAGAAAACATCAGTATGGACAGCAGCAATACCACAAGCAGAAAACTTGTGCCGCAGCGAGGGTGCTTACGGGTCTGCTGCCGGACATTTTCTACAGTAAGAGGCAGACGCGCCTCGTAGCAGCGGATTGTCTTATGCTCTGCGCCGTGGTAGGCAAACACCCGCTTCATCTCTTTCATACGGGAAACCAGAAGCATATATCCCATAAAGATTACCATTCGCACAAGGCCTTCCAGCAGGTTGAGCAGCAGCATATTGTTAATAATTCCTTCGAAGAAACTGCCAATAACCATAGGCAGCAGGAAGAACAGCAGGATAGACATTCCTAAGCCGGCGGCAACGCCGATACCGACTACCAGATTCTGAAATTTGCTATCACCCAGCTTTTTCTCCAGCCAGGCATCTACTTTGGAAGGATTCTCCTGTGTCTCCTCAGGAGACAGGTCGGCTGAGCGCATCAGCGCCTTAACGCCAACCACCTGGGAATCAAAGAAGTTTACCGCTCCACGAATCAGCGGCCAGGTAAGCACGGATTTCTTCGGGCGTACCTTCCGCGGCTTTACCTCCACCTGCAGACCGTCCTTACCCCGAACTACCACTGCATCTTTTTCGGGTCCGCGCATCATAATGCCCTCTATCAGCGCCTGTCCGCCAATCATTGTCTTAAATTTTTCTGTGCTTTTTTCTGCCATATATAATCTCCTATTGGGCAACCGGAAGTTTTACGATTACCACAGTACCGCCGTCGGCGGCGTTTTCAAGGGTCAGTGTACCGGCGTGCAGCTGCACAATTTCATCGCAAATTGCCAGGCCGATACCGGAGCCTCTGGCTTTGGAGCTGCCCTTGTAAAATTTCTTCTTAACCAGCGGCAGTTCGTCCTCCGGAATGCCCGGACCATAGTCGCGAATCCGCACAACAATCTCATCTTCTTCCATCACAAGGGAAGCATCAATTTGCTTTCCTTCACCACCGTACTTGGCGGCATTGTCAAGAATATTAAGAAACACCTGACGCAAGCGCTGGGGGTCGCAGGAAACTTCGGGAATTTCCTGATCTGCCGACTTGTAAACAAGCTTTATCCCCTCCTGGGATAATCTGCTTCCGTACATATAGATGGCGTCCTCAAACTCTGCCTGAATGTCAACAGTTTCCATATTCAGCTTAATGCGTCCGTCCTGAATGCGGGTAAAGTCTAGCAGTTCCTCCACCATACCAGTCAGGCGCTTTGCCTCACGCAGAATAATCTGTGTGCCGCGGCGGTCAGAGCCGCCCAGACCGTCGGAACTTAAGAGTGTTTCACTCCAGCCGGTAATGGCGGTAAGCGGCGTACGCAGCTCGTGGGAAAGCGAGGAGATGAAGTCATTCTGCATCTTCTCATTCTGGCTGATTTGGATGGACATTTCATTGATTGTCTGGGCAAGCTCGCCCACTTCATCATCGTATTTTGTCTGAATTTGAATACCGTAGCTGCCGTTTGCAATTTTTTGCGCCTTTTCGATGATTTCCGTCAAAGGCACTAAAATTGTGTGAATGTAGTAGTTGCTGCTGAGCAGCACAATCAGCGCTACAAGCGCCAGCAAACCCAGTGCTATTCCCGCAATAGAGAATATCTGCATATCCACAATGCGGGTGGAAGTTACATAGCGCAAAACGCCAATCACTTCGCCGTTGCTGTAAATCATCGGGGCGGAAACCGCCATAATGCGCTCACCGGTTATCGGGTCTTTTCCACGGAAAGGAACAATGCCTCTGGTGCTGATTGCCTGCTGAATCTCGCCGGTTACGGGAGATGCGCCTACCCAACTATTGTAGGAGGAAGCAACGATTTTCCCCTGGGTATTGATAAACTGCAGCTCAATGGTATTTTTATCTTCAAAAGTTTTTGCGTAGGTAATACAGGACTGATAGTACTCGTTATAGTTCTGATTCAAATAGTCGGCAAAAAATTCTGTAGTCGTCTTTGCGCGGTACGCCATATCCGACTGCATTGTGGCGTAGTAATAGCTTGCAAACACCGTTGTCAGCAGCACAACGCACAGCAGACCCAGAATCGAAACCACACTTACTGTATTGATAAGCCAGCGCCGGCGTAAACCTTTGATTTTCAGCATTACTACACCTCCTTTTTTGTGGGTTAACGAATATTATGCGCCCCACTTATAGCCAAATCCCCACACCGTGTTGATGTAGGTAGGATTGGCTGTATCGTCCTCAATTTTAATACGCAGACGGCGAATGTTCACATCTACAATTTTCAGCTCACCGTCAAAATCACGTCCCCACACCGCGGAAAGAATGTCCTCACGGGACAGGGCGCGGCCGGGATTGGTCATAAACAGCTTTAAAATGTTATATTCCACCTGGGTAAGGCGAATCCGGCTGCCCGCCTTCTCTACCGTGTGATTGCGGGTGTTCATCACAAACGGGCCTTGAGAAAGAATCTCCGAATCAGCGCTGCTATCACCGCCAAGACGGCGATAAAGCGCGTCGATTCTGGCAGTCAGTTCCGCGGGAGAAAACGGCTTTGTAACATAATCATCGGCGCCGGTCATAAGGCCGGTAACCTTGTCCATTTCCTGTGTACGGGCTGTCAGCATAATGATACCAATCTGCTTATTGTTGGCGCGAATTCTGCGGCACACTTCAAAACCGTCAATATCCGGAAGCATAATATCCAGAATGGCTACACCGATATCCGGATTCTCGCGCAATCTGTCCAAAGCCTCCTGACCGGTGCCTGCCTCAATGGCATAGTAGCCGGCGCGCTTCAGGTTAATCACCACAAAGCTGCGAATGTTGACCTCGTCCTCCAGAATCAATACTTTTTTCATTACATACACCCCACTATATTTCTCCGGTTTTCCAGTCTTGCTGAATCAGGTGAAACGCTTTGATTACGTCGTCTTTATCAATGCCGTACGCCTGCGCTCCACTGTTAAGACTGGCTGCGTAGATTGTAAAATCTGTTTTCAGCAATACAAACCGATTTTCCACCAGCGCCTGTTCCTCACGGTTTTGACCTGTAAGGCTGAATATAGTTGCTATCTTTTCGCTGGTTTTGTAGTTGTCATCCCAGATGTAAAACGCATAGGAATTACCGTCCTGCTCCACCGTCAGTCGCGGACCCCATTCCTGGGGTACATCAAGGTACCAGCCACCAACAAAATTATGGTAGGTAAAGCACTTGTCCACTTCGCTGCCGTCTGCTTGCATCGCATACCAGCGAATCAGGTGCTGCCGGTCAGTGCTGTCTGCTGTACGCAGCGGCGTCATTGTAATCAAGTCCGGCAGCTCTACCACGCCGTCAATATCAATGTCATCTGCGTACACATAGTAGTTGCGCAGAGTCTTAACGCTTGTACCGGATTCATTGGAAAAGCTAACGTTGCACAGTACGCCATTCAGATAGGCAAACACATCGGTAATCAGCGCTGTATCTTCCACCGCGCTTGCCACATAGACAGCCGGCTCTCCGTCGTGCATCTGGCCTACGAGAATTCGCTTTAATTTATCAGCCGGCCCGGACATATTTACCTCATTGGAGCGCTGCATTGTTCCCCGTTCAATACCGAAGAGCTCTGCTACGCCTTTGTCCGTTTCCGTTTGACCCGGTCGCAGCACAAGAAGCTCTGTAAGACTGTCGGAATCCACGTCCACTGTGATGAATTTGGTGTAATTGGTGCTAACCAGTGTTTCCGACTGGTGATTCAAGAACGTATACACCGATACTGAACGCATCACCTTATCACTCAGCTGACAGCCGACCACCATCTCCACGCCCGGGCGGTTGTCCATCTGGACATATTCCACCATATCAAAGCCGAAGCCGTTACATTCGATTGTGTTGACAAGGCTGTACGCGCTGTCCACCAAATCAAATATCAGAATCCGCAGAGGGCGTTCAGAGCTGCTTTTTGCAAATAGCAAATATTCCTGCTCGGCGTCGCCGTCCAGGTCCGCCATCTGCACCGTTTGCTGATTCTCACCGGAAAGAGGCGCGCAGTACTCAAGACCTTGCATAGCTTCTTCAATTGTGCTGCGCAGGTTCGTATATTCCTCAGAACGTTTCGGCAGACAGTACATCTGGTCCACCGTCCGCATAGTACAGCCGGTCAGACAAAGCGCCGCCAAAATAAGCACCAAAAATATTCTTTTTCGCACAATACGCCCTCCTTTCGTTTTATCTGATTCATTATAGCACATACGTTAAGAAAAAGGAAGAAAAACCTTACTTGAGCACCACGTTCTCCTTGCCCAGCAGAGCCTCCAACTCCTGCAACAGCCGGCTATCCGGATTGCAGTGAGCGCCGCACCTTTGCTTAGTATCGGCAAAGTACACCACAATCGGCATTTCGCCGGGGAACATATTCACCATAGCCCGTACCTTCGCAAACAGTCCGTCATTTTGCGTGGGTAGGCGCAAATACAGTGTATTTGCCTGCTTTGCAGGCTGCTGCAGGGGCTGACTGTCGGCAAAGTCGGTAATCGGTCGCGCCCGGTTAATCACAATCTGGGGCTCCTTATCGTCCCGCAAGGAGAGTCTTCCGGTAATTACCACCGGTTGATTTTCTTTCAGGTAACCGCCATACTGATTGATTACATTGGAAAACGCCAGCATCTCAATGGCGCCGGTGTCATCTTCCACCGTTACATACGCCATCATAGACTGATTGCGGGTGGTTTTCATCTTAACCGACTGTACAATACCCGCCACGCTGACAATCTGGTCATCACGCAGATTGCTCTCCTCGTCCAGCAAGGCTGCCATCGGCATCACGTGGGTATTGCGCAGGAATGCTCTGTAATCGTCCATCGGGTGGCCGGACAGGTAGATACCGGTTGTTTCCTTTTCAAGAAGCATCAACTCCGCCTTACTCATCTCTTCCAGTTTAGGAATAGGGATTGCGGTGGCGGTATCATCAGAAGCCATAGAGAAAAGACCCATTTGTCCTTCAAGATTCTTCTTGCGGGAAGCGGAAATGCTGTCCATCATCGTGTCATACACCGCCAGCAGTTCACTGCGATGATAGCCGAAGCTGTCCATTGCGCCGCACTTGATAAAGTTCTCAACTGCCCGCTTGTTCAGTTCGCTTTCACCCATTCTCTGGATAAAGTCCTCCAAAGACTGGAATGCGCCGCCCTCTGTCCGTTTGGCAACCATATTGCGAATCAAGCCGCGACCTACATTTTTCACTGCGCCAAGGCCAAAGCGAATGGCATCGCCTTCTACCGCAAAGTTGTCCACAGAGTGGTTAATGTCCGGCGGCAATACGGGAATCCCCAGCTCTTTACACTCCGCAATGTAACCGGAAATTTTACCGGCAGAGTCCAGCACAGAGGTCATCAGCGCCGCCATATACTGTCTGGGATAATGACACTTCAGGTAAGCCGTCTGATAGGAAACCACCGCATAGCAGACCGCGTGCGCCTTGTTAAAGGCATAGTTGGCAAAGGCAACGATTTCATCATAGATGGACTGAGCAACCTGCTCACTGACACCTTTTGCAATCGCGCCGCTGATACCTTGCTCCGCATCACCGAAGACGAACACCTTCCGTTCCTCCTCGATAACCTTCATTTTCTTTTTAGAAATGGCGCGGCGGATGTTATCTGCCTGCCCCATTGTGTATCCGCCCAGAGAACGGAAAATTTCAATAACCTGCTCTTGATACACGATACACCCGTAGGTAACACGCAAAATCGGCTCAAGAAGTGGAGTTTTATAAGTAATTTTGCTGTTGTCCAGCTTGTTGGCAATAAAGGTAGGGATCGAGTCCATAGGACCGGGTCGATACAGTGCCACAATCGCCGTCATATCCTCTATAGAGGTAGGCTTCATATTGGTGCAGACGCCGGTAATTCCCGCCGACTCCAGCTGGAATACGCCCTGAGTCTTTCCCTCTGCCAGCATTGCGAAAGTCTGAGGGTCATCATCCGGTACTTTGGCAATATCAAAATCCGGCTCCAGCAAACGAATCTGCTGCTGGGCATCTTCAATAACCGTCAGGTTACGCAGTCCCAGAAAGTCCATTTTCAGAAGACCAAGCTCCTCAATGGTTGTCATTGTATACTGGGTAACAATGGTATCGTCATTGCGGGAAAGGGGTACATAGCTGCTTACCGGGTCTGCGGTAATCACAACGCCTGCCGCGTGGGTGGACGTGTTTCTCGGCATACCCTCCAGCGCCATTGCTGTATCAATCAGCAGCTTTACACGCTCATCGGTATCGTACATTTCCTTAAGCTTCGGCGATACATTCAGCGCTTCTTTCAAGGTGATGTGCAGCGGCATTGTGGGAAGTCGGATCGTAGCCATGTCGTTCTGTGGGCCAAGGAGTTGGGGTGACCT
>JAZRGQ010000160.1:0-2021 GCA_045644405.1 Faecousia sp. | reverse complement strand
CTATGCGGCGGTTTCCGGTTTTTTCATTATAAAAAGCGGGCTGTTGCAAGCCCTTGCAACAGCCCGTAATTATATACTTTTTCCGTTACCGGCAATCGTAGCTGATTAAATCCTCCAGCTGTTCCCGCCGCACCGCCACGTAAGGACCGTCTGCGCCGTTCATCACCACCGGCGGACGGGGTATGCGGTTATAGTTGGACGCCATAGAATAATTGTAGGCGCCGGTAGTCAGCACACCGATCAAATCCCCCCGCTGTGGCTGGGGAAGGTATACATCTTCCTGAATCAAATCGCCGCTTTCACAGCAGCAGCCTGCCAGCGTGCACAGAAAATCCCGCTTATCGTTCATTTTATCTGCCGGCAAAACTGTATACTCCGCTTGATACAGGGTATAGCGGGGATTATCCGTCATACCGCCGTCAACGGCAACGTAATTCTTAAAGCCGGCAATTTGCTTGATGCTCTGCACCGTGTATAATGTCATACCCGCATCTGCCACAATACTGCGCCCCGGCTCCATTAAAATCACAGGCGGAGTCAGGGAAAGCTTTTGGCAGGTTTCGGTGATTTTCTCACCGATAGCACGAATGTTGGCAGCATAATCTACCTTGCTGTCGCGCAGGGTGTAGGGCACCGCCATACCGCCGCCCAAATTCAACACTTTGGCGCAATAGCCGTGGCGCTGCTTCATCGCAGCCATAAACTCCAGCATCAGCACCACCGCATCGCAGAATGGGGTATCCTCAAAAATCTGAGAGCCAATGTGGCAGTGATAGCCCCGCAGGTCAATGTGCGTTTTCTCCAGCGCCGCCTGCACCAGCTGCTCTGCCTGTCCTGTTTCCACTGCCGCGCCGAATTTGGAATCGATACGTCCGGTATTGATTTTCTCGTGGGTGTGAGGGTCAATGCCCGGTGTCAGCCGCAGCAGCACTTTCTGGCAGATTCCTCTCTCCCATGCCAGCCGGTCGATAGAAGCCAGTTCCTCCAGATTATCGCAGACAAAATAGCCGATGCCCTTGTCCATCGCAAAGCCAATGTCCTTATCCGACTTGCTGTTGCCGTGAAAATAGGCGTTTTCCATGGGGAAGCCTGCCTGCGCCGCTGTATACAGCTCTCCGGCAGACACCACATCTATTCCCATATTCTCCTGCGCCATCAGCCGGTAAATACCCAGAAAGCTCAATGCTTTGCTGGCATACAGCGGACGGGAGCCGGCAGGCAGGTATCGGGTCATTGCCTGCTGATACAGACGGGAGCGCTGGCGAATCCGCGCCTCGTCCATCACCAGCAGGGGCGTACCGTAGGCTTCTGCCAGCGCTGTGGTATCCACACCGGCAAACACCAAATGCCCTGCCCCGTTCACCTGTAAATTTTCGTATAGCATACTAGACCTCTTACAGCATATGCGCCAACAGCTCTTCCCGACCCATAGGGCTCAGGTCAGCCGGCGGCAAATCAAAAATTGTCTGGCAGCCGGTGATGCCCCGTTTGTGCATACGCATCGCCGCCCGGGCGCAAGCCACCAGCACACTGGCGGTAAACTGGGGGTTGGATTCCAGACTCAACTTGTATTCTATCATCTGCCGGTGTTCTCCGTTCCAGCCGGTAACACCGCTGCGAATCACGCTGCCGCCGTGGGGCAGACCGCTGTGCTCCGTGTCCATCTGTTCCTGAGAAATAAATTCCACAGTGGTTTCATAGTCGGCAAAGTAATTGGGCATCGTCTTGATTTGCTCGGTGATTGCCGCCAAATCCGCCCCTTCCTTTGCCACAACGTAGCAATATCTTGTGTGCTTCTGCCCTGCCGTCAGCTGGGGATTCTCTCCCCGCCGTACCTGTTCCATCGCCTCCGGCACCGGAATGGTATACTGGCGGCAGTCCTGCACGCCCTCAATTCTGCGCACCGCATCGGAATGTCCCTGACTGACACCCTTCCCCCAGAAAGTATACTCCTGTCCATGGGGCAGAATTGCTGCCGCGTACAGCCGGTTCAGTGAGAACATTCCCGGATCCCAGCCTGC
>JAZRGQ010000159.1:0-15285 GCA_045644405.1 Faecousia sp. | reverse complement strand
AAAATGCGATGGGTCAATCCACCGTAAAGCACCCACTCCACGGTTGTGCAGCCCGGCAGATGGTCCTTGCCCAAAAAG
Organism: Faecousia sp.; assembly: GCA_045644405.1. Classification (GTDB taxonomy): domain Bacteria; phylum Bacillota; class Clostridia; order Oscillospirales; family Oscillospiraceae; genus Faecousia. The sequence continues at coordinate 15,207 of JAZRGQ010000159.1, read as the reverse complement.
GTATTGTCCACCTGTACTGCCACCAGATTTTCTCCCTTGTGGACAAGCGTGGTTACGTCTATGACAAAGGGAATATACCGGTCGGTATTGCTGCCGGCAAAAACGCCGTTTATGTAGATTTTCGCTGAGCCGCCGGCGCCATCAAAACGCAAAACGCAATGCTCCTGCGCTGCTCCGTCCCACACAAAGCGGGTGCGAAACCAGCCGCAGCCTTCATAATCCCGCAAAGCGTGTTCGTAGGTCTCCCACGCAGAGGGCGCTGTTACCTCCAGCCAGTTGCTGTCATCAACCTGCTCAGTTGCCCAGCCGCCTGCTTCTCCGACGCAAGTTTGGTCCAGAGTAAACTTCCAGTTTTTCAGCTCCTGCTTCATCGCAAAAGAATCCATACGCAACCCTCCAAGCCGTTGATTTCCTGTAGTTTTATTGTAACTAAATCGTTTTATTTTGTCAATGCTTATTTTACCTGACTTTCACCTGCGTCCTGTTCGGCAAGGCATTTTCCTGCATTTAAGGCAAAATTTTAAGGAGCTGTTGCAAAACATACAACAGCTCCTTTTTTTACATTTGAGGCAGCAGTTTGCTGCGTTGCAGCGCCGGCCGCAGCGCCAGATAAAATACCGTTGCCGCAATCACCGCTACCACCGCGTTCACGCTGGTAGTTACCGCGCCCATTTTTGCCCAGATGCTGGCCGCCTCCTGGGGAACGCCCAGTACATAGGTTTTATAAAAGTATCCAACCAGCGGATCTGCCACCACATTAAATACCATACCGCCGGCGCAGCTCAATACTACTGCCACCGGAAGCGGTATTTTCCGTTCCTGCTGCCGGCTGATGCCAAACACCTTATGCGCCAGCGCGCCTACAATCAGACCGATGCACAGCTTTAGCACAAAGGTCTTCGGCGCGGAGGTTACGTAAGCAGTGGTCAGGTCTGCCAGGGTCATACCGATAGCGCCTGCCATACCGCCCCAGAACCCGCCGATAAACAGCGCCGCCAGCACACAGAATACGTTACCCAGATGAAATGCGGTTTTTTCCGCGCCAACGGGAATATCGATTTTGCAATATGTAAAGCCGATGTAGCACAATGCAGCAAACAGCGCCGCCATCGTCAGTGTACGCAGTTCTACCTTACCCGGGGACGGGAAGCACCCCAGCAGCAGCATTACCACTGTAAAAATCAAATTTACGGCATAGAGCACCTTCTTCGCTGTCGTCGCTCCCTCTGCGATAGCATCTGCCCGTGTCAGCAGCACCAGTGCCAGTCCACCTGCGGCTAAAAGAATAAAAATAAGCCGCACATACCATTTTCTTTTTTCCATTACGGACACCTCCGTCCTGAGATTTTCCACATTATAGCAGATTCCGGCAAAAAATACCTATATACTTTCTGTAAACAATTTGTAAATACTGCCCACTGCCTGCAGGCAGTGGGCTGCTTGTTCAAAACCGGTAACCAGCGCTCAGCAGACGGTCCAACGCATTGTTGGCTTCTGTGTCGGTAAAAAGACCTGTAAAAGGTTTTTTTACTGCCAACGCCTCCAAAGATAAATCCAGTCTGCCTTTTTCCGCCAGCTGAGAAAAGCCGTCGCTTTCCCGCGTTCCGCAGAGCATTCTGCGGGCTGCTGCCAGCATATCCTCCCGCAGCGGACGCAGGCGGACACCGATTGCCTGCGCCTGCTCACGGGCGTGAAGCCACGCCTGACAAAATTTTTCTTCCATTACTTCTCCAGAATCAGCGGTCCGTCATTATCCTTGAGCCCCTGCAGAATATATGCTGCCGCCTCCTCAGGTGTTACTGTAACCTGCTGACCGCTGACCATATTCTTCACAGAGCATTTTCCCGCAGCCAGCTCGTCCTCACCCAGCACCACCGCATAGGGTACGCCCAGCTTATCGGCATAGCTCATCTTCTGCTTGAATTTCTTTTGCTCCGCGTACAGCTGCACCCGAATACCTGCGCAGCGAAGCTGCTCCGCCACCTTTACGCAGGCAGAAATATCCTGCGTCATAGTCAGCACCAGCGCATCAGCCGGAGCAGAGGGCAGCGCCTCATTCAAAAGACCCTGCTCGTCCAGCACATAGAAAAGACGGGTCAAGCCAATAGAGATGCCCACGCCGGGCAACGCCTTATCAATATAGTAAGCCGCCAGGTTGTCATAACGGCCGCCGGAGCAGACAGAGCCGATTTCCGGGTGATTCAGCAGTGTGGTTTCATACACCGTACCGGTATAGTAATCCAATCCTCTGGCGATGGTCAAATCCACTGCGAAATTCTCCTCCGGAACGCCGAAAGCGCCCAGATTGGCAACAACCGCCTTCAGCTCCTGCAGACCTGCATCAAACATTTCGTTGCGACCTGCATAGCCCTCCAGCGCGGCAATCACCTGCGCATTGGTGCCGGTGATGGCAATAAAGCGCAGAATCTCCTCTGCCTGCTGTACAGACAGACCGGTATCCTCCACCAGAATATTTGCCACCTTTTCTGCGCCAATCTTATCCAGCTTGTCCACTGTGCGCATAATCTCCGCGCTCTTTTCGGACAGGTTTTGCATTGCGTAAAAGCCGTTGAGAATTTTACGGTTGTTCACCCGAATCTGGAACCGCTGCAAGCCAAAGCCGCGGAAAACCTTATAGATGATGGCGGGAATCTCCGCTTCGTTGGTAATATCCAGCTTTCCGTCGCCGATGATGTCAATGTCCGCCTGATAGAACTCACGGAAACGGCCGCGCTGCGCCCGTTCACCCCGGTAAACCTTGGCGATTTGATATCGGCGGAAAGGAAACGCCAAATCGTTATAATGCAGCGCCACATATTTTGCCAGCGGTACTGTCAAATCGAACCGCAGCGCCAAATCGCTGTCGCCCTTCTGGAAGCGGTAAATCTGCTTTTCGGTTTCGCCGCCGCCCTTTGCCAGCAGAATACGGGCGTCCTCAATTGCGGGTGTATCCAGCGGGGCAAAGCCGTACTGGCTATAGGTATCCCGCAAAACCTGCATCATTTTTTCCAGCCGCGCCTGCTTCTGCGGCAGCAGCTCCATGAAGCCGGAAAGTGTACGGGGTTTCATAATTTCCATAGTTTTTCCTCCATAAAATAAGATATAAGCCATAGCGGCTTATATCTTATTTTGTATCCAAATTTAATATCTGGGCTTTGTGCGCAACATTTCACGCCAATCCAAATCGCCCCGCTGCAGACCCATTACAAACAGTTCCGCGCTGCCCAGGTTTGTCGCGATAGGCACATTGTGCTTATCACAATGGCGAATGGTTTCAATCATCTGGCTGTCATCCCAGGGATCTGTAGTATTGGGATCTGTAAACAGCAACACCATATCGATTTCATTGTAGGCAATGCGGGCATTAATCTGCTGATGACCGCCCTGCTTATGGGAAAGGAGTAAGGTAATAGGCAAACCGGTATGATCCGCAATCAACCGGCCTGTTGTTGCGGTTGCAAACAAGCTGTGCTTGATCAACACGCTCTTATATGCAGTGCAAAACTGCACCATCAGCTCTTTCTTTTTATCGTGCGCCAAAAATGCAATGTTCACTTCATTCACTCCTTCTGTTTATATACGGATCGGTACGCGATGCCCTTGAATACGCTTGGCAATTCTTTTGCAAGCCTTAGCCGCGCCCTTACGGGTGTAGCCCAGCAGGGGCTGGCGAAATGCAGCTGCCAGTACCACAGCCTTATCCTCCGGTACAATGCCCAAAAGAGGAAGACCGGTTCTGTCCATAATATCGTCTACAGTAAGACCCATTGTCGCTATCATCTTAGTCCCCAGCCGGTTTACAATCAGCCGCACATTGGTCTTACCCATCTGTTCCAGCAGCTGACCGGAGCGGGTTACGTCCCGCATTGCTGCAGGATCGGCGCCGGTTACCAGCAGGATTCTGTCTGCATAGCGCGCTGCCATAGAAAAGCCGGTTTCCACGCCAGCCGGCGCGTCCAGCAGTATGTAATTGAACTGGCTGCGCGCTTTTTCCAGCATCTGGAAGAAGGCGCTCTGGTCAATCTCCTCTGCGCGGCAGTTTACCGGCGCAGTAAGGAAACTAAGGGTGGGATATACGCTGTGGCGGGTGGCCATATCCAGCGGGTATTCTCCCTGCGCCACCTCTTGAAAAGACAGTGCCGCCTGATCCAGACCCAGAGCGATGTCCAGATTCCGCAGGCCGATGTCGCAATCAATGCAAAGCACCGTTTCTCCAGCCAGCGCCAGCGCCTCGGCAACACCTGCGCAGACAGAGGTTTTTCCGGTCCCTCCTTTGCCGGACAGAACCGCAATCACTTCTCCCACGACGGACACCTCCCTGTTGTTTCCAATTTGCACTCATTATAAAGCAATATCGCACAAAAAGCAAGCTTTTTTCGCTTGACTTTTTTGGGTTTTTCATCATTATCCACAAAAAACACTGTCTGCTTCAAAGTCAACGGACAAGATGTTCCGAAAAAAGTAAAAAAATACCGATTTTTTTAAAAAACATATTTACATTTTTCCGTTTGTGTTGTATGATACGGACGAACAGAGTAGGAAACCTTGCGTAAAGTGCTGTCAAAATGGGGAGTTGAGTGGCAGACGAAGGGCTTATGTCCGCGATAAGGTATCCGCACCCGCTGCCCATAATGGATTATCTCCTTTATGAGAGCGATACTCAGTCGGGCGAACGGTCAGCAGATGCTGCCTGTCCCCTTGGGTTATCCGTGTGTACACTATTTGCTCCCCAACGGTTTTCGTTGGGGCTTTTTTGTACCCACCCCTTCGGGACGGAGCAGGTCAAAAGACCGTCGCTTTTATCAAAGGAGGATTTTTTATGTCAACTTCGCAAAACACAACACTCTTCCCCCACCCTTTTTCCGCCGCTTACTGGCGCACTGCCGCCTCTGAGCTGAAGAGCACCAAAATGCTGGTCATCACCGCGCTATTGATTGCGGTGCGTGTGGCGCTGAAGCCGCTGGCGATTCCTCTGGGCAACCCCCAGCTGGCTATCCAAACCGCTATGCTGGCGACAGCTCTTGGCGCTATGATTTTCGGACCTGTGGTTGCAATTCCTGCAGCTATGATTTCCGATACCATCGGCTTATTGATTTTCCCTAACGGCGATTACTTCCTGCCCTTTATGCTCACCGAAATCGCCAGCACTGTGATTTACGCCCTTTGCCTGTACCGGTCAAAGGTTTCCGCTACCCGGGTCATACTTGCCAGATTCTTAATCTGCTTCTTTGTAAATATGATTCTGCAAACGGTTATTATCGCCTGGCAGTATACATATATGGGCAATCCCGAGGGAGCAAAAGATCAGATTCTGGGTATCTTCACCGTATCCAGACTGTTTAAGAACCTGTTCTTCTTCCCCATTGAATCTGTAGTAATGACCCTGTTTTTGAAGGTACTGATGCCGGCAACCAACCGCGCCAAGCTGACCTATGACAGCAATTCCAATCTGCAGTTTTCCAAAAAGCAGATTGCGCTGCTGGTATGCCTGGTGCTGGTAGGCGCCGCTTCCGCCACCGGCTGGCTGACCTACCGCTATAACAACACCTCCCGTTCTGCCGACTATTCCGACACCCAGCGGGTGAATGCAAACAAGTCTATGACCGAGCTGGTGCTGGAAAAAACCGATGACTGGGACAGCGACACAGTTGTCTGCATTGTAGACAGCGCCTACCGTCCTATGTTCACCGACACAACCGACTACACAGTCTCTGTGTACGTGCTGGACGAGACTGCCTTTGCCGCCGGTCAGGCTGACGCGCAAGAAAAGGGTGATACCTACGATATGGATACCCTGTGGGGCTATTCCAAGAGCGGTCCTAAGAAGGACACCTACCAGTCGCTGGTAAAAGTGGCAGAAGCCACCTTCCAGATGAGTGAAAAGACCGGCGCGGTAGACGGCTTTACCTGCACGCCGGTAGAATAAACTTTGACAACCTCTCCTTTTGCGGCTATAATAGAAGAAAACTTTCAAAGGAGAATCCCTATGCACATTCATCACGACCACGTGGCGGGCGGACACGCCCACAACCACGAGCATACCCATAGCCACGCCCATACCCACGACGGCGTAGAGCATACCCACGCCCACACCCACGCACACGAGCACACGCACGAGCACCCTCACGAACACGACAACCTCCATCAGGAAGGTCATACCCATACCCATAGCCACGAGTGCGCCGGCAGCTGCCAAAGCTGCGCATCTGCCTGCAGCCACACGCCTATGGAGGAGCTGATGGCGCTGATGCAGTATATGGTTGGGCATAATGCAGCCCACGCCAGAGAACTGGCGGATTTGGCAGGTCAGCTGGAAAAGGCGGGCAGCCATATGGCCTACGAGCAGGTAATGGCAGCCGTGTCCGACTTTGAAAAGGGCAATATGCGTTTGAGCGCTGTGCTTGCCAGCTTGAAGTAAGAGGTGGTTTTATGTGTCTTTCCACTGTTTATAAGAACACAATGGAGCCTGCCAGCATCGTAATGAAAAACGTAATGCAAATCACCTGTGAGGAAGGCTGTGTTATTCTCACCGATTTAATGGAACGTTCCGTTACGATTGAAGGCACTCTGGCTTCTGCCAATCTGGTAGAGGGCTACGTCATCGTAAAAGAATCCCTGTAAACGAACATCGGGGCAGCGCTGCTGCCCCGATGTTTTTATTGCCTTTTGCAAAGCGCTGTGATAAAATATTGTGGACACTATAAAAAGGAGCTTTCCGATGGCAAAATATTTGATTGCATTTTTTGTATCTATGGTACCGATAGTTGAGCTGCGTGGCGCAATGCCCATCGCGCTGGGGCAGGGCATTCCTTTCTATGTAGCGCTTCCTCTGTGCGTCATTGGTAATATGGTGCCGGTACCGTTTATCTACTTTTTTGCGCGGAAGTTTTTAATCTGGGGCGCAAAACAAAAATACATTGGCAAGCTGTGTAACTTCTTTCTGGTCAAGGGAGAGCGCGCCGGTCAAAAGCTGGTTTCCGCCACCGGCCGTGGCGGTCTGTTTCTGGCGCTGATGCTGTTTGTGGGCATTCCCCTGCCCGGTACCGGCGCGTGGACCGGCGTTCTGGGTGCCAGTTTTTTGAATATGGGCTTTAAGTCCACTGTTCTTTCGGTATGTCTGGGTGTTGTGATTGCAGCTTTTATTATGGCAGCCGCCAGCACCGGTGTATTTGCTATTTTTGGATTGTAAGGAGAAATCACTATGGAAAACTGCCTGTTTTGTAAGATTATTTCCGGCGAAATCCCCTCTACAAAGGTTTACGAGGACGAGCTGGTCTTTGCCTTTCGGGATATTAACCCTCAGGCGCCTACCCATATTTTAGTCATACCCAAGTGCCACATTCCCGACTGCAACGGCATTACCGGCGCTAACAGCGATGTAGTTGCCCATATCTTCTCTGTAATTCCCCGGATTGCCGCAGCTGAAGGTTTGGCGCAGGGCTACCGCGTTGTGTCCAACTGCGGTGAGCACGCCGGTCAGACAGTGCAGCACCTGCATTTCCACATTCTGGGCGGCGCGCCGCTGTCTTTAACTATGGCTTGACATTTTCCGGGATTTTTCTTATAATACTACTGTCGCGAAACGAATCCATCTTCGGGGTGCCGAACACATTCGGCTGAGATTGGGCTGCAGAGTCCTGACCCGTGAACCTGATACGGTCAATACCGTCGTAGGAAAAGATGCATATATGAGATACCTTTTGTATCGCATTGCACCTAGACGGGTTTGCAATGCGATATATTTTTTAGGAGGTATCCATATGACATCAAAAACAAAACGTATCACCGAAAGCGCAATGCTGCTGGCAGTAGCCATCGTACTGGAGCTGCTGTCGAAAATGCTGATTCCGGAACTGCCCTTCGGCGGCCAGATAACTGTAGTGAGTATGTTGCCGGTTGTGCTCATCTCCTACCGCCACGGCGTAAAGTGGGGTCTGGTAGCAGGCGTTACCTATGCAGTTTTGGAAATGGCGCTTGGCGCAAAAACCGTCGCCGCCGCCTTCCAGCCCGGGTATTTTGGCGACGGCACAATGCTTGGAAAAGCGCTGATTATGTGCCTTTTAGATTATCTGGTTGCTTTTACTGTGCTGGGCTTTGGCGGTATCTTCCGCAACCGTATACAAAACGCCGGCGTCAGCCTGATGTGCGGCAGTGTGGTAGCCTTGGGGCTTCGGTATCTTGCTCACTTCTGCTCCGGCTATATCCTGTTTGCCGGCTGGGCAGAATGGTTTTTCACCCAGGAAGGTTTTCCTGCCTGGGGCGCGGCTCTGGTAGAAACCCTGTCCCCGACGGCGCTGGGTCTTACCTACTCAGCAGTGTATAACGGTCTTTATATGATTCCGGAAATTCTGTTCACCGCCATCGCCGCCCTGCTTTTGGGACGCGTGCCGAAAATTGTAAGCAAACTCCAATAATAAAGTTTCCACACAGCCAAAGGGCGCGGCTAAGCCGCGCCCTGTTTTTATTCCTGCATACGAAAAACCGCAGTGCCGGGTGCTTCCAGCGCAAGAGCGCTCACCTGATAAAGCACCTGCGCTGCATCTGCCCGGGTTATGGGAGCATTTGCCTCCAGCGCGATGCCGTACTGGGCCATCACCGTCAGGCTGGACTCCGCCCAGGTAGGCGCTTCCTGCTCAGAGGCAGAATCTTCCTCCAGTGTTTCGCTGCTCACTGACAAGTCCAGCGCGTTTTGCAGCAATACCGCCACCTCTGCGCCGGTGATAGGCGCGTCCGCATCAAAACTGCCGCCTTCCTCCTCCGGAATACCGGCAGTCAAGCCTGCCCGCATTGCCGCTGTCAGATAGGGCGCCAGCCACTGGGGCGTATCCTGCGGCAATACGGTTTGCGTAGCTTCCTCCACCGGAATATCCAGCATATTCACTACCATCGCCAGAAACTGCCCGCGGCTGACTGCTTTTTCCGGCTGGAAACAGGATTGACCGTTTACACTTTCGCCTACAAACAGCCCTGTATTGCGCAGCCATTCTGCCTCAAACCTGTATTCTTTTCCTGCAGTATCGGTATACTGCTGGGATTGGCTGGGTTTCAAAATCTGCACCGTTACCGTTGCCTGACGGGAAACATTTCCCGCAGGGTCTGTGGCAGTGAAAACAAACGAATCTACACCCACTTTGTTTTTCTTGGGTGTATACAGAAAGCTTCCGTTTTCCCGCAGCTCCACCTGTCCCCGCTTCGGCGCCCGCACCAGTGTATAGGTCAGCGCCTGTCCTTCCGGATCGGTGGCGGAGAGTTTCCCCTCATTGGGAAGATTTTTATAAGTTTCCAGATTGCTGTCTGTGGCAACGGGAATTTTATCCTCTTTTCCACGGATTCCAATGGTCATTGTGGCGCTGGTTTCCACCCGATTCTCATAAATAGGCAGATAGGTCAGCTGCGCTTGTGCGTCCTGCCGGGTACGCAGCGGCATAAACGTCATTTGCGCCAGCTGGTCGGCGGTAAGAATATCACCGGTACGCAGCACCCGGTTTCCCAGCAGTATTGTGCCTGTTTCCGCCTGGGGCAATCCGGTGATGCAAATACCGGCCAGGGCTTCATCGGTCAGAGTAAAATCCTGCGCTGTAAAGCAGTACGTTGCGTCGCACTCTACTTCTGCTGCCAATGCTGTGCCGCAGATGCCCAGCACACAGCCCAGACTTAGCAGCAGGCAGAAGAAACGTTTTGAGAACATAAGCAATAACCTCCTGTTTTTCGTGTTCGGAGGTATTGTTTGCCAAAGCCGTCAGAAATATGCACCCCTTCCAAAAAACTGCCGCGCAAAAAGAGCCGATGAAATCAATCATCGACTCTTGTTTGTTTCTCCGGTAATTTACTGCGCCGGCGCCGGCGTTGCTGACCGGTGGGGCGCTGCTCCGGCTCTGCCTTTTCTGCCCGACGGGCATAGGCTTCTGCCGCCTCCGAAGTTGCCTCATAAGTCAACCGGCTCACCCGCACCGTTCCGTCCGGCTGCTCTGAAAGGCGGACACGAATCAGGAATTTTCCGTGCTTAGGGCAAGTTGCCAAATCCATATACCTGCGCCCGGGCTGGGCAAACCAGCGAGTGCCTGTCATTTGACCGCCGCAGGTGGGGCACAGATTTTCCTTCCCCGTCATCGCAGCCAGCGCTTCGTGTTTGTCCGCATAATCGTAAAACACCTTCCGGCTGATACAGCCCGGCAGTTCTGCGCCGTGAAAGCCATTAATGTGGCTTTTCAGCGCCTGCTCATACTCCTGCGTACCCCGCTGCAAATCCAGCTTTGCGCAAATCAGCGCTGTATGGTAGGCATCGCCCAGCGCATCGTGGGCAGGGCGGGTCGCTTCAATGCCAAAGATTTCCATTGCCGTTTTCAGCGCCTTTTGGGCGGTAGAGCCATCGGTCTGGGCGTTAAAAATCATCTGGGCGTTAAACCAGCGGCTGACCCAGCTTTGGTCAATGCCGTACAGCTGCAGATTCTCCCGCAAGATAGTAATATCGTCAAAGCCCCAGGTCAGGAAGGTTACGTCCGGACCGCACCACGCGCGGAACGCCTCCATCGCGGTGCGCATTCCTACGCCCTCCTCCTTCAGCTGTTCCTCCTTAATACCGGTAAGCTTGCTGACACGGCGGTTTAGCCGCCGGTAATATTTAGGCTTAATCAGCACCTGAAATTCATCGCCAATCTGCCGGTCAGCCGTCAGCCGCACAGCACCTATCTGGATAATCTCGCCGCGAATCTGCACCGGCAGCACCTTTCGCGCCGACGGTGAGCCGGGCCACGGCTGATTCCATTCCATATCTAAGATGATATAGTCCATTCCTTGAAAACCTCAAATTTATTGATAACGGAGCGCGTTGCAACGCGTCTTAAGCGCAATATCAGATACTGTTTCCCAGATACCGGCAAATATAGCCTTCAATCATAGACAGCGCCACCAGATTTTTTCCACCCTCCGGCACTACCACATCTGCATACTTCTTGCTTGGCTCCACATATTTTTCGTGCATAGGCTTAACTGTATTCTGGTACTGGCTGATAACCGATTCCAGACTTCTGCCCCGCTTGTTCACGTCCCGCTTGATGCGGCGGCATATCCGCACGTCGGCATCTGCGTCCACGAAAATTTTAATATCCATCAGCTCCCGCAGACGGGGGTCTGTGAAAATCAAAATACCCTCAACAATAATCACCTGTCCCGGCACAACAGTTGCCACCGCATCACTGCGGTTATGCACCGTAAAGTCATACACAGGGCATTCTACCGTTTTACCGCTGCGCAGCTGATCCAGCTGTGTAATCATCAAATCGGTATCAAAGGCGTCCGGCTCATCGTAATTCAGCTGGCACCGCTGGTCATAGGTCAGCTCATCGTGGCGTTTATAATAGCTGTCGTGGCTGAGCACCGTAATCACATTTCCAAAGGTCTGCACCAGATTGCGCATCAGCGTAGTCTTTCCGCTGCCGCTGCCGCCGGCGATGCCGATTACCAAGCATTTTTCCATAATGACGCCTCCATTACTTCAACAGTTGCGCGCACAGCTGTAATACAGAAGGGTCTGCGCTGCTGTTTTCCAGCTGCACACTGCCTTCTCCCTGACCCAGCAGGTCTGCCTGCTCCAGGCAGTATTTTGTGTAGCGGGCAGCGCCCTTTCCGCCGTCAAAGATTTCCACCTGCGCCCCCAAAATCCGGGCGATTTCATCGCGGACAAAGGGATAATGGGTGCAGCCCAGCACCAGCGCGTCCAGCTTGCCCACATACGGGCGCAGCACCTGCTCCAGCAGCTGCGCTGTCCGGGGAGAGTCCGTCTGTCCCGCCTCAATCTGTTCTACCAGTCCCGGCGCAGGAATCAGCGAGATTTGTGTGTCGGGATATTGCTCCAGCAGACGGGAAAGCTTTTCCTCGCGCAGTGTTACCTGGGTAGCCATAATGCCGATTCTGCCCTGGGGAAACCGTTCCACTGCCGGCTTCACCGCCGGCTCAATGCCGATGATAATTGTATCCGGATACCGGCTGCGCAGCTCCCCGATTGCAGCGGCAGTTGCCGTATTGCAGGCCACCACCAATGCCTTGAGTCCCCGTTCCATCAGCGCCTCTGCCGCAGCCAGAGTCAGAGTGCGCACCTGCGCGGTTGCCCGGTCTCCATAGGGCGCATTGCGGGAATCGCCATAATACAGATAGTTTTCCTCCGGCATAATCTGCAAAAGCTCTTTCAGTACACTGGTCCCGCCTACGCCGGAATCAAACACGCCGATATACGCATTTCTGTCTGCCATCATCTCACCCGCTTTTTCTGTATTTTTCTCATTATAACAAAAACAAGTACATCTTGCAACGATTCGTTACAGAAATTCCTGTTTTCTTTCTGCTTTCCCGCTATAAAAAACCGGCGCCTGCGTCAAATGCCCGCAAGCGCCGGATTTTCTATATATCTTTACCCTTACAGCGCCGCGTATGCAACTGCAGTCTTTGCAGCCAGACGGGCGTTATTGTACACCAGCTCGATGTTGGAGTGGAGGGAGTCGCCGCCGGTCAGTTCTGCCACTCTTGCCAGCAGGAAGGGTGTGGTTTCCTTGCCGTGGATTCCCTTTTCGTTGCATTCGCTGATTGCCTGGTCGATTGCCTTGTTGATGGTTTCCAGAGGCATCGCATACTTTTCTTCGATGGGGTTTGTTACCAGCATACCGCCGGGGAAACCCAAATCGTTCTGCGCCTTAAAGGCAGCTGCCAGCTCCTGGGGAGTATCCATACGGTAATCCACACCAAAGCCGGACTGGCGGGTGTAGAATGCAGGCAGCTCGTCGGTGCCGTAACCGACCACCGGCACACCCTTTGTTTCCAGATATTCCAGAGTCAGACCCAGATCCAGAATGGACTTTGCGCCGGCGCACACTACCATAACCGGTGTCTGACCCAGCTCCTCCAGATCCGCGGAGATGTCCATTGTGGTTTCAGCGCCACGGTGTACGCCGCCGATACCGCCGGTGGCAAACACACGGATACCTGCCATATGGGCAATAATCATAGTGGTGGTTACTGTGGTAGCGCCGTCCTCGCCGCGGGCGCAGAGCACTGCCAGATCCCGGCGGGAAGCCTTTGCGATTTTCTGACCCTTTTTGCCGAAATATTCAATTTCCTCTTTGGACAGACCTGCCTTCAGCTTGCCGCCGATTACCGCGATGGTGGCAGGAACTGCGCCGTGTTCTCTGACAATCCGCTCAACGTTGAGCGCGGTTTCCACATTCTGGGGATAGGGCATACCGTGGGAAATAATGGTAGATTCCAGCGCAACAACCGGCTTGCCCTCTGCCAAAGCTGCCGCTACTTCAGGGTGAATTTCCAAATAGGGATTTTTCATATTCTTAAACTTCCTTTCCAATACGTGTCATAATATTTGTTACGCTCATAGCCGGATTGATGGTAGCCGCGGTTTCGATTGCAATCGCCGCCGCAGCAAGTCCTGCCTGCGCTGTTTGCCTTAAGTTTTTGTTCTCCATAAACGCCCATACCAGCGCTGCCATAAATGCATCTCCGCAACCGGTGGTGTTCACCATTTTCGCCGGCATATTCTGCAGCCACAGGGTTTCTTTTTCCGTTGCCGCATATACGCCCTGCTCACCCATTGACAGGAACACCCTGCCAACGCCCTTGCCTAACAGCACCTGCGCTACGTGCTCTGCGTCTGCACGGGAGTGAATCGGCACACCGGACAGCAGCTCTGCCTCCAGCCGATTGGGCTTCAATGTGTGAATTCTGTGGAGAATCGGTCTTAGCTTTTCCGCCTTTATGGTGGAAACCGGATCGCAAAACAGGGGCGCGCGGCAGTTTTCTGCCAGAAAAACAAGGGATTCTGCAGGAATATTGGTGTCTGCCACCACCACTTTTGCGTTTTGCAGTGTGGCAAGATTGCCGCTTAAATACCCGGGGGAAATCTCCCGACAAATCTCCATATCCGATAAAGCCAGCGCCATTTCGCCATCAGCTGCTGCAATATACAGGTAGGTGGAGGTTGCCATATCCGGCACTGTCAAAATATGGCTCATATCAATGCCTGCTTCTGTGCAAGCGCTAAGTATCCGTTTGCCGTAAAGGTCTTCTCCCAGCGCGCTGAGCAGCCGCACATCTGTTCCCAGCAGGGCTAAGTTGTGGGCAATGTTTCTACCCACACCGCCCAGGCTCATATTCACTGCCCCGGGATTGGAATCTGCCGGCACCAGCTTACGGAAGGAACGGCCGCCGATATCCATATTCACACCGCCGACCACCGCCGTATAACTGCCGGAACGCAGCACATAGCCCTTGCCAGCAATGTAGCCCTTTTTCTGCAGATTGGAAATATGCACTGCCACAGAAGAACGGGTGATTTGCAGCGCCTGCGCCAACTCCTGCTGACTGATCATCGGGTTGGCTTCAATGCGTTGAAGTATCTGTTGCTCCCGCTTTGTCAAGAAATCACCTCCATAAACTTCTGCTTGTTTTTCGTCTTTTGTTTATATTACCACAAATCTTTCCCTTTGTCAACGAGAAGTCATCTTGCTTTTATATAGAACTTATGGTAGAATAATGCCAACTATTTTGCAGAAAGGAGGCGGTTTTGTGCGTAAAGCGGTCGCCTTTATACTCAGCATTGTTCTGTCTGCGCTTTTGGTGTTCCCTGCCTGCGCAACGGCTGTCTCCAATCTAAGCGCTTACAGCACCGTAACACGAGACGGCAGCTGCCAGATTTCTCTGCAGGTCAGCCTGCATTTATCTCAGGCAGTAGAGGGCTTAACCTTCCCCGTACCTCTGGAAGCCACCGCCGTTTTGCTCAACGGCTCCCGTGTGCGTATGGTCAAAACCGACTCTGCAAAGCATATTTCTCTTTCCCGGGTAGCTGGTCAAATGGCCGGCGACGCCTCCTTTACTGTGCAGTACACGCTCAAAGACGTTATTACGGAAACGCCCACCGGTCTGCAGCTGGAGCTGCCCTTACTTTCCGGTTTTTCCTATCCGGTGCAGAGCCTTGAATTCTCTGTAACGCTGCCTGACGCAATCTCCGCAAAGCCGGCGTTTTCCAGCGGTTATCATCAATCCAGTATTGAGCAGGACCTGTCTGTAGAGGTAAACGGCGCTGTGGTTACCGGTAAATCCGTGGCGCCGCTGAAGGACCACGAAACCCTTGTAATGCTGCTTCCCGTAACAGAAGAACTGTTCCCCCAGACCATTTTGCCGGTACCTACCTTTGATTCTTTATAC
>JAZRGQ010000158.1:0-4420 GCA_045644405.1 Faecousia sp. | reverse complement strand
GTGGTAACCGGTCTGATGATGGAGCGGTTTAATGACGTGATTGATATTGCCTTTACCGCCAATATGGAGGACCGCCTGGATCAGGTGGAAACCGGTGAGCGGCAGTGGAAGGCGGTTCTGGCGGATTTCTATCAGGGATTCCATCAGCAAATGCTGGACGCGGAAGCAGCCCTGGAAGGCACACGGTTGAAAGTGCCGGACGAAGTCAGCGATGAAGTTTGTGAGCTTTGCGGAAGAAAAATGGTGGTCAAGGTTGGCAGATTTGGAAAATTCCTTGCCTGCCCCGGCTTCCCCGAGTGTAAGAACACAAAGCCTATTGTAGAAAAAATGCCCGGACGTTGCCCCCAATGCGGCAGCGCGATTCTCAAGCGGAAGTCCAAGCGGGGCTATGCCTACTATGGCTGTGAACAGGGCGCCTCCTGTGGATTTATGACCTGGGATGTGCCTACGGCAGAGGATTGCCCCAAGTGCGGTCAGACTATGTTCAAAAAGTCCGGCAGAGGTCGTATGAAGCCCTTCTGCATCAATGATAAGTGCGAGAATTTCCTGCCGGAAGATAAGCGGGGCTACTATCAGAAAAAGACAGACGGGCAGGACAGCAAGAAGCCCGACAAAAAGGCAACTGCCACAACAGGCAGAAAAAAGACCGGCAAAACCAAGGAGGCGTAAGCTATGGGGGCTGTGAAGGTAATCGGCGCCGGTCTGGCAGGTTGCGAGGCAGCCTGGCAGCTGGCGCAGCGGGGAATACAGGTTAAGCTGTATGAAATGAAGCCCAATAAAAAATCCCCGGCGCATCATACAGATACACTGGCAGAACTGGTTTGCTCCAACTCCTTGCGGGGCGACCGGATTGAAAATGCAGTGGGATTGCTGAAAGAGGAACTGCGCCGTATGGGTAGCCTGATTCTGTCCTGCGCAGATGCCACCCGCGTGGAAGCAGGCGGCTGTCTTGCAGTTGACAGACAGGGTTTTTCCGATATGGTTACGGAAAAAATCAAAAATCACCCCAATATTACACTGATTCACGAGGAAATTACCGAAGTGCCGGAAGGTCCTGTGATTATTGCCACAGGACCGCTGACCTCCGACGGACTGTCCGACGCAATCGGCGCCTACTTTGGGGAGGCGTATCTGCATTTCTTTGACGCGGCAGCGCCGCTGGTGAGCGCCGAATCGGTGGATATGACAAAAGCCTGGTGGCAAAGCCGGTATGACAGAGGAACTCCGGATTATGTAAACTGCGCAATGAATCAGGAGGAGTATCTCGCCTTTGTGGATGCGCTGGTCAGCGCCCAGGAGGCGGAGGTACACGGCTTTGAAGACAAGCAGGTGTTTGAAGGGTGTATGCCGGTAGAGGTTATGGCGCGCCGCGGTGTGGACACTCTGCGCTACGGACCGATGAAACCGGTGGGCCTGGTTGACCCCAACACAGGGAAGGAGCCTTACGCAGTGGTACAGCTGCGGCAGGACAATGCGGCTAAGAGCATATACAATCTTGTAGGCTTTCAGACACATTTGAAATTCCCTGAACAAAAGCGGGTATTTTCTATGATTCCGGCGCTGAAGAACGCGGAGTTTGTTCGCTACGGTGTGATGCACCGCAATACATTTTTACAGAGCCCCAGATTGCTGGACCGGTTTTATGCCGACAGGCGGAATCCGCTGGTGGCCTTTGCCGGACAGATGACAGGTGTGGAAGGCTACGTGGAAAGCGCTGCCTCCGGTTTTCTGGCGGCGGTGGCGATGGCTGCGAAAGTACAGGGAAAGACACCCCCTGAATTTCCTCAGGAAACTGCCGTCGGCGCTTTGGGTCTGTATGTCAGCGACCAGCGGCTGACCCAGTTTCAGCCTATGAATATTAACTTTAGCATTATTGCTCCGCTGGGACAGAAAATCCGCAAGAAATCAGAGAAAAATCTGGCGATTGCCAATCGGTCGCTGGCGCTGATTGACGATATGATTCAGCAAGGAATATAAACAGAAAGAGGTGCTGCTATGAAAATCATACTCGATGCTATGGGCGGTGATTACGCACCCCTTGCGCCGGTAATGGGCGCGATTCAGGCGGTAGAGGATTTCGGCGTACAAATCACTTTGGTTGGCCGCGGCGAGGAAATTCTGAAGGTTATGCGCGAACAGGGAATTGATACCCTTCCGGAGGGTATGGAAATTGCCAACGCCGATGAAGTGGTGGATATGCACGACGATCCGGCAAACGTGATTCGCAAAAAGAAAAACTCCTCGATGGTTGTGGGTCTTAAGATGCTGGCAGACGGTCTGGGCGACGGCTTTATCTCCGCCGGCTCCACCGGCGCATTACTGTCCGGCGCAACATTGCTGGTAAAGCGGGTAAAAGGAATCCGCCGGGCGGCGATGGGTCCTGTAATGCCCAATAAGGCAGGCGGAAAGACGGTGATTTTGGATTGTGGCGCCAATGCTGAGTGCACACCGGAGTTTTTGCTGCAGTTTGGCCTTGTGGGCTCGCTGTTTGCAAAAAAATATCTGAAGGTAGAATCCCCGAAGGTGGGACTTTTGAATATCGGCACAGAGGACAGCAAGGGTACCCAGCTGCAAAAAGATGCGTATGCGCTGCTGCAGGACGCTTCTGAGCAGGGACTTTTGCAGTTCGTCGGTAATGTGGAAGCCCGGGACGTTCCTTTGGGTAAGGTAGATGTGGTAGTGTGCGACGGCTTTGCCGGTAATGTGCTGCTGAAAAGCATTGAGGGTACTGCTATGTTTATGGGCAGCCTGATGAAGCACCGGATATTCAAAAGGAACTTCTTCTCAAAAATCGGTTACCTGTTCTGTAAGCCCGGCGTGGACGAAGTGATGAAAATGCTGGACTACCGCGAAATTGGCGGAACACAGTTTTTGGGAATTAAAAAGGCGGTTATTAAAGCCCACGGCGCGTCGGACGCGCTGGCATTCCGCAATGCGATTGTGCAGGCAATTCAGGCGGCGCAAAGCGATTTTACACAGGAGCTGGAGCAGGGTCTGCAACAGCTGAGCCGGGAGGAAAAGGCGAATGATTAAGGAACTGGAGGCAGCAATCGGGTATCGGTTTGAAAATATCACATTGCTGCAACGGGCGCTGACCCACTCCTCCTATGCCAATGAACGCTGGCACAACAGTCTGATGTGCAATGAACGGCTGGAGTTTTTGGGAGATTCCATTCTGGGAATGGTAGTTGCCCAATATCTGTATGAACAGTTTCCCGACCGGCCGGAAGGTGAGCTGACCCGTATGCGGGCGGATATGGTGTGCGAGACCAGTCTGGCAGCGGCTGCTACCAAGCTGGATTTGGGAAAGCACCTGCTGCTGGGACACGGCGAAGAACGTTTCGGCGGAAGACAGCGCCCGTCTATTTTGGCAGATGCGATGGAGTCGGTGATTGCTGCCAGCTTTCTCGATGGCGGTATGGCGGCTGCCAGAGGGCTGATTGAACGGCTGGTTTTGTGTGATGTGCCTGTGAAGCAGCTGCATAATCAAGACTATAAAACAGCTCTGCAGGAGTTCGTACAGCAGAAAAAAGACCAGCAGCTGCGGTACAATCTGATTGGGGAAACAGGCCCTGACCACGATAAGCAGTTCGCCGTTGAGGTGCTGCTCAACGGTAAGCCGGTGGGCAAGGGGGTCGGCTCCAGCAAAAAGCGCGCAGAGCAAAATGCTGCCCAGACGGCGCTGGAAACATTGATGGCGGAGAAAGGCAGGTAACTGCCAAGGATTTCCTTATTTATGTATAAACTATAAAAAAATCTTCACATTACGCAAAAGACTTGCAAAAATAGTAACAAGCAGTTATAATGAAAGTCGAAATCAGACGAATTGGTAAATAAGGAGATAGATTATGCAGACGGTTGAAGAAAAGGTTTATACACCTCCTGCTCCCAAGCCTGTATATGAAGTTTGTAAGAGAATTTTCGACTTGGTAATGTCTTGCCTGGCGTTGATTGTTTTAAGCCCTGTCTTTCTCGCGGTGGCAATCGCGATAAAGTGTCAGGACGGCGGAAATGTGCTGTTTAAGCAGACGCGGCTGACAAAGGGTGGCAAGGAATTCGGTATGTATAAGTTCCGCTCTATGTGTCCGGACGCAGAAAGCAAGCTGGACGCGCTGATGGAGCAAAATGAAATGGAAGGTCCGGCTTTCAAGATGAAAGAAGACCCCCGCATTACAAAGGTAGGTCGTTTCATTCGCAAGACCAGTATTGATGAGCTGCCTCAGCTGTTCAATATTATCAAAGGCGAGATGTCGATAGTGGGTCCCCGTCCTCCGCTGGTGCGTGAGGTGGAACAGTATACCCCCTATCAGATGCATCGGCTGGACGTGAAAACAGGTCTTTCCTGCTATCGGGAATGCTATGGCCGCAGCAATATCCACGATTTCGACCAGTGGGTGGAATCGGACCTGCGGTATATCCG
>JAZRGQ010000157.1:0-16239 GCA_045644405.1 Faecousia sp. | reverse complement strand
CTGGCAGGTCTGCCCAACTGTGTTGTCGCCCGCGCCAGAGAAATCCTTTCCCAGCTGGAGAGTCAGGACAAGCCTATCCCCTCCATTACGCCGGCACAGCCCCAGGAGGATCAGATCAGTATGCTGGATTTGAACAGCCAGCAGGTATGCCAGGCGCTTCGCGCGCTGCACGTGGAAACGCTGACTCCCATCGAGGCTATGAACGAATTATTTAAGCTACGCAAAATGTTGGAGTAATATGAAACTAACGATTCCTATGAGTAAGCCCCAGATTTACTGGGGTTGGGCGTTTTATCTCAGCCAGCTGCTGGCGCTGCCTGTTTTGTTGGCGCTGGTCAACAGACTTCTTGGTGAGCCGCTGACAATCACCGGTCTTAATATTGCACTTTTTCTTGTGAATTTTGTGCTGACGCTGGTTATTTTCCATTCCTATCTTTTTGCCAGTTTGCAAAAGGCGCTGAAAGCACCGTTTCAATGCCTGCGCAGCGCTGTTCTGGGATTTGGCTGCTACTATCTTGCAAGTCTTCTGGTCGGTCTTTTTATCCAGACCGTTTGCCCGGAGTTTTCCAATATTAACGACCGGACCATTCTCCAGATGGTTGAGGAAAATTATGCCTGGGTTACTGTCTGCGTTGTTTTGCTGGTGCCTATCACAGAAGAAACACTGTATCGGGGACTGATTTTCAAATCCCTGTATCACAAGAGTCCCGTTTTGGCTTACTGCGTATCCACATTGGTCTTTGGACTGATTCACGTGGTTGGATACATTGGCACCGTTACACCGTTTATGTTACTTATGTGCTTTTTGCAGTATCTGCCCGCAGGACTGGCGTTAGCTTGGGCGTTTGTTCGTTCCGATACTATCTGGGCGCCGATTTTGATGCACATCGCAATCAATCAAATCGGACTTTCTGCTATGAGGTGAAACCTATGCCGAAAATTATACAGTTATCCCAGCACGTGGCAGACTTAATCGCAGCCGGTGAGGTTGTAGAGCGTCCTGCCAGCGTTGCCAAAGAGCTGCTTGAAAACGCAGTGGACGCCGGTGCTACGCAGGTAACCCTGGAAATTCGCGACGGCGGTATGACCTTTCTGCGGGTAACCGATAACGGCTGCGGTATGCAGCCGGAGGACGCCCGCACCGCATTTCAGAGGCACGCCACCTCCAAGCTACGCACAGCGGAGGATTTGGCGGCGATTGCCACTATGGGATTCCGCGGTGAGGCGTTGGCTGCCATTGCATCTGTCAGTCGCATCGACCTGATGACGAAAACTCCCGACAGCCTTAGTGGCACAAGTCTGCAGCTGGAGGCAGGAAAAATTCTGGAGAGCAGTGAAGTGGGTTGTCCGGAAGGTACAACCATTATCATACGGGATTTGTTCTTCAATACGCCTGCGCGAATGAAGTTTATGAAGTCTGACACTGTAGAAAGCAGCAAAGTAACCGCTGCCGTACAATTACAGGCATTGGCGCACCCGCAGGTCTCCTTCCGTTTTCTCAAAGATGGAAAAGAGGTGCTTTCCACCCCGGGTAGCGGCGATTTGCAGGCAGCTGTCTACTGTGTCTACGGCAGACAGGCAGGTCAGATGGTGCAGGTAAACAGCCAATGGGAGGGTTACGCTGTAAGCGGCTTTGTATGCAAGCCCACAGATGCCCGCCCCAGCCGCGCGATGCAGGCCTTTTTTGTCAATGATCGTCCTGTAAAATCCCGACTGCTGATTGCCGCGCTGGAAGAAGCCTACCGCAACCAACTGATGCCGGGCAAATTCCCCAGCTGCGTATTGCACTTTACTCTGCCGGCAACCGCGGTAGACGTAAACGTCCACCCTGCCAAAACAGAGGTAAAATTCCTGAACGAAAAAGCAGTATTTGACTGCATTCACTACGGCGTTCTGGGGGCGCTGAACAAGACCCCGGACCGTCCTCAGGTGCAGCTGCCCAAACAGCCGATACCTGCCGCACCGGCAGCGCAAAAGCCGGCTGCCCAGCAGAATTTCTTCCGCACGATGAACGCCGCCGAGTATAAAACCTTCGCTGCCGCAATGCAGGAAAGCCCCAAGCCCAGCCCGCAGGCTGCGGCAGCCACCGCTGCGGCGATTGAGCGCAGCTACAGTCTTCCCTTGCAGCAGGCCCAGCCTGTCCGGCAGACGCCTGCCGTTCAAGAGCAAAATCCCGAGCCGGAACAGCAGGTTATGCCTATGCCCCAGGTGCAGCCCTGGCGACTGGTGGGAGAGCTTTATAACAGCTATATTCTGGTGGAGCAGGAGGATAACGCTTACCTCATTGACAAGCACGCAGCCCACGAACGGATACTGTTTGAAAAGCTGAAAGCCAATCAAGAAGCGATTTCCGGGCAGACATTGCTGCGCCCTGTACCCTGCCGGCTGAGTCCTGAATACTGCGCGATTCTTTTGAATCATTGCACAGTGTTAGAGGAATTGGGCTTTGAAATTGAAGATTTCGGTGAAAACACCGTTCTTGTGCGGCAGATTCCTATGGACTTAGACCCGGAGCAGGCTTCTGAAACTCTGGAGATGCTGGCGCAGAATTTACTCACAGGCCGTCAAGAAAATAAGAACACTGTGCGCGATACTCTGCTGCACAGTGTGGCCTGCAAGGCCGCAATCAAAGCCGGCTGGCGCACCGACGAAAAGGAATTGCTTGCGCTGGTAAAACAGGTAATGTCGCGGTCTGATTTGCAGCACTGCCCCCACGGCCGCCCCATCTGCATTACCCTAAGCAAAAAGCAACTGGAACGGCAGTTTAAGCGCAGCTGATTCCACATCACCATTTTGGAGGAAAACCTATGAAAAAGCTGACCCCGAAGCAGCACCTTACCGTTTCCAACATTCTCATCGCCATCGGCGCTGTCTTTGCTCTGATTGATATTGTTTTCTACGATATTTTGATTGGAGAAAACAAAAATCAGCCTGTTTTAATCATTCTGGCATTGGTATTTCTGGTGCTGAGTATGGTGTATCGCCACCGGTTTGTGAAATGCCCTCATTGCGGCGACCCGCTGACCGGCAGCAAACAACTGCCTCAGCTGTGTCCCCGTTGCGGAAAGTCGCTGGATTCACTGCCGACAGAATCCGATAATCTCTGATATCAGTACCTCTAAAAGATACAAATGAGGAGTCTGTTCCTATGAAAAGAATTCTTTTGATTCTAACTGTCCTTTGCTTGCTATTTCTCTGCGGTTGCAGTCTGTTCGCGCCTGCGGTGTACAGCGTCGAATTTATCGCAAACGGACAGGTTATTAACCGTCAGCAGGTAGAGCAGGACAGCTGCCCTGCCCCCTTCTCTTTCGGCACCGGCTTGCAGGGACTGTACCTACTGGGCTGGACGCATAACGGCGAAACCGTCGACCCGTTTACCACGCCCATTCCTCAGACTGAGGACGTATTTACTTTCGAGGCTGTGCTTGCGCCCGCCTACACCAATTATATGCCCTACTTATTTACCGACGAAAAGGGAAATCTCAACCCGGAAATGCCTTTAACGCAGGAGGCTGTGCAGCAGGCGCTGGAGGCGCTTGCCCCGGAGCAGGCAAAGCCTTACATTCCTGCTATCGTTTGCGAAGACCCTCAGCAGGTAACCGGTGATGAGGTTGCGGCAATTCTTGCCGGCAGCTTTGAAAATACCGCTCTTGAGGAAGTATTTTCCAATACGCCGCTGACCCGGGCTGCTTTTGCCCAGGCAATGCACTCGCTGCTGAAATGGGATACAGAAGCCCCCTTTGTTCTGGGCGCTGCCTCGCAGATTCCTGCAGACATTACACAGGACCGGGCAGATGCTGCCATCTTGCTGTCTGCCTCTATGCGACATACGCCGGACGCTGACGGCATTACCTGGGCAGAAAACGAACTGCCCGTTTCTGACCCGGAAGGTTTCCTTCTGAAAGAAGGCAAGCTCTACTACGTAAATGAGGACCGGTATTTGCTGAAAAACGGCGATGTGGGACTATTGCACTTCGGCGCTGACGGCAGCTACACCTCCACCGATGCCGAGCTGGACGAAATGGTTACCAATCAGCTTGCGCGGCTGATGCAGGAAAATCCGGAAGCAGACCGGTTTGCGCTTTTGCGTAAAGCCTACGATTTGTGCCACACCCAGTATAAATATCTGCGCAGAGATGCCTATGCCACCGGCGAAACCGGCTGGGAAATTGAAGACGCGAAAACAATGTTCTCCACCGGACGCGGCAACTGCTACAATTTCGCTGCAATCTTCTGGGCGCTGGCGCGGGGACTTGGTTATGATGCGCGCGCTGTCAGCGGCACCTGTACCGGTACAGATCAGCCCCACGGCTGGGTCATTATCGAACTGGACGGCGCAGATTATTTCTTCGATCCGGAATGGCAGTACGCCTATACGGAAAGAGGAGAATTTGACCACGATATGTTTATGATTCCTATGGATAAAGTCAGCTACTGGACCTACCGGTGGCAAGAGTAGAAAGGAGGAACAGGCTTGGCCTTTGACAGTATCTTTTTTATCAGCTGCTTTTTGCCCCTTTGTCTGGCGATTTACTTTTTGATGCCAAGCCTGCAGGCAAAAAACCGGACGCTGTTAATCCTGAGTCTGGTGTTTTACCTGTGCAGCGGCTTGACCCCGCTGTTGCTCCTGCTGGGCATCAGTCTTATTAACTTTGGCGCAGGCTATCTTCTGAGCCGCAACCGCTGCAGAAAGCTTGTCCTGCTGCTGGGTATTCTCGTTAATCTCTCTGCCCTCGGCATCTACAAGTACCTTGACTTTGCGCTGACCCAAATTCTCGGCCAGCCGGCGCTGGCGCTGGGACTGGTTGCTCCCTTGGGCATTTCCTTTTTTACATTCAAAAGTATCAGCTACTTAATTGACACCTATCGTCAGCCGGCGCAGGTCTGCAAGAGTCTACCCCGTCTTATGCTGTATATCAGCTTCTTCCCCCAGATGATTATGGGTCCTATCACCCGCTACGGGGCGTTTTCTGCCCAGCTGGACAGCCGGACAACCTCCCTTTCCAATACTGCCCTCGGCTTACGTCGTTTTGTTGTGGGTCTTGCAAAAAAACTGTTTCTGTCTGCCGTATTAGGCACGATGGTAGACGGCATTTTTGCTCTGGAAACCGGCAATCTGGACTTCCGGCTGGCGTGGCTGGCTGCCATCGGCTACAGCCTGCAGCTGTTCTTTGACTTCTCCGGCTATATGGATATCGCCATTGGTCTTGGGCAGGTCTTCGGCTTTTCCACTCCGGAAAATTTCAACGCCCCCTATACCGCTTCCTCCGTCAGCGACTTCTGGCGGCGATGGCACATTACCCTTTCCGCCTGGTTTAAGGACTACGTGTATATCCCGCTGGGCGGCAACCGCAAAGGCGCTATCCGTACAGGTCTGCACAAGTGTATTGTATTTTTACTGTGTGGACTTTGGCACGGCGCTTCCTGGACCTTTGTACTCTGGGGCGCGTGGCACGGTCTTTTCTGCCTGCTGGAAAGCACCGGCGTGATTCAATCGAAAAAGTTGGAGAAAAGCCATATTTTAGGGCATATATACACCCTTTTAGTGGTATGCCTTGGCTTTGTAATGTTCCGCGCAGAATCTGTTGCGCAGGGCTTTGCAATCATCGGCGCTATGTTCACCGGCTTCCACTTTACAGCAATCGGCACTGTTACTCTGTTTCAGCTGCTCACACCGCAGGTGATTGTAATGGGTCTTGCCGGAATTCTGCTGTGTATTCCTGCAAAGCGCTGTATGTTTGAAAAGCGCCCCGCCCTTTCCTGGATCGTTACCTGCCTTCTGTTTATTTTATGTCTGCTGCGGCTGGCTGCAGGTGATTTTGCGCCTGCAATCTACGCCCAGTTTTAAGAGGTGTTCGGTATGAAAAAGAACTGTTTTTATATCGGCTTTTTGACCCTGTTTTTTGCTTGCGCGCTTTTACTCAGCGCAGGTCTTTGGATATTTGGACCGGCGCAAGCCAGCGCCAACGAACAGGTCGCGCCTCTGCCGGTTTTGTATACGCCTGATGAAGGTTTAAATCAAAGCTTTTTATCTGATCTAATTGACTATGTTAACGACAATTTCTTTTTGCGCAGGGAAATGATTACCCTGGACCGCTGGCTCAGCGCAAACGTTTTGCGTACCAGCAATGAATCCGGCGTTCTTCTTGGAAAAAACGGCTGGCTGTTTTATGCCGATACATTGGCTGATTACACCGGCACTTCCCCAATGTCCCGCCACGATTTGTATAACGCGGCGCAAAATCTATCGCTGATGGCCCAGTACTGCAAGGAGAACGGAAAGCAATTTGCCTTTCTCCCTGCGCCCAACAAGAACACCCAGTACGGACAGTATATGACGTATTACGGCGTTACAAGCGGCTCCCGCCTGGACTGGTTTCTGGATTTGCTGGAAAGCCGGCAGGTAACTACTGTGGATTTAGTTTCCGCTTTCCGTTCGCAGGAGGAAGTTTTATACTTTGCCCACGATTCCCACTGGAATTCCAAGGGCGCTGCTCTGGGCGCTGACTGCATTAACGCGTCTTTTGGACGTCCCAGCAACTATTTTTCCGCCGATTTTTCTACCGCGACTGCCCACAGCGGGGACTTGTATGAAATGCTTTTCCCTGCCTTTACCGACACAGAAACCGACCCGCAGTTCGGCGGCACACTTTCCTACACCTTTACTTCCAAAGCAACCCAGCCCAACGCAATTTTGCTTACAACCCAGTCGGAAAGCAGCGGAAGTATCCTTGTATATCGGGACTCCTTCGGCAATCTGCTCTACCCCTACCTTGCAGACAGCTACGGCGATGCCCGCTTCTCCCGCTCTACTGCTTACGACCTTACTTTGGACGCAGAGTATGTGCTGATTGAACTGGTGGAGCGAAATCTTTCCTATCTGGTAAAGAACATTCCCCTTATGCCCTCGCCTGTATGCGCTGATATGCCGGAAGCGGCATCTTCCGGTATAACCGTAGTTGCCCGCGCTGCGGACAAAGGTGATTTTACTCAAATTACAGGTGTGTTGCCTGTGCAGCCGGATACGGATACTGCCATTTATATATCCAGCGACGGCGTCCTTTACAGGGCATTTTGTTTGGAAAACAACGGTTTTGGCGTAAATCTGCCGAAAGGCAGCACTGCTGACGGTGTGTATTGCACCCAATCCAGCCAAGCCGTACAATATGACCTAACCATTACAGATTAAAAGAGGTACATCAAATGAAAAAAATCTTACTGTTTCTGCTTACCGCTGTTTTGCTTGTGAGCCTGTGCGCCTGCGGTGAATCCCCGATTGCCACAGACCCTTCTGCTGATACTGCTGGGCAGAGTATTCCCACTGACACCACCGCGTCCACTGAAACTACTGCCGCCTCCACCGGCGCTAAGGAGCTGGCTGAGGGCTGTATTGATAAGTCTGTAGAAGACCTGTTTGCGCTGATTGGTCAGCCGGACAGCGCCGATTATGCCCCCAGCTGTCTTGGCCCCGGCGAAGACGGTATGCTGTACTACGAGGATTTTGTTGTCTACACCTATCGGGAAGACGGAAAAGAAACTGTAGAATATGTTGAGTAAAAAACGCACTCGCAAGTGGATATGGATTGCCACTTTCGGTGTTGCGCTGCTGGGACTTGTTTATGCCCTGCTTTTCTGGCTTCTTCCCTACTGGCAGGCGGAAAACACTATGGACGCCAACCAGACTGTAGCCATCGAAACCCTGGAAAACGGACAGCTGCAGGTAAACTGGCAGTCGGGTAAAAACGCCCAGTTCCACACTTTGGAAATCTTTGACCTGGAGCAGGATAACCGGCTGCTATTTTCTAATACCACCGTTGGGCAGTGCAGCTGCATTCTGCCGGAACTTCCGGCAGACCGCCCGCTTTTACTGCGCATTTCATCGGGTCATAATTATGGCAATAACGTGCGTATGGGTGAGCAGTACTGGCAAGGTCAGCTGGTTTTTGACACGCCTGAACTGCAACAGCTTCGCTGGACTGTCAATCCGGACACAGATGAGGTGCAAATAGACTTTGCTCTTGGCAAGGGAGAAAGCTGCGATGTTTATAAGCAAATCTCCGATGCGCAGCCCCAGCTGCTGGAGCAAAGCGATGCGGGTAATCTGACCATTGCCTATGCAGATGCCATTCCCGCCCACGGCGTTACAGAATTATTTACCTTTCAAATCAGCCGAAAGCAGGGAAACACCGTTTTCACAGGCCCTGTTTGCGAGGGCTTTTCTGTAACCAGAGAGGATTTTCTGGGAGATACTTTAACCCTTGAATCCGTAGCGCTGGAGCAAAACGCCTACAGCCTTAGCTGGAACGAAACAAAAGGCAAAGCTTATCTGCTGGAGTACAGCGCTGACGGCGGCAACCGCTGGCAAAGCCTTGCCAGCATTGAAGCCGAAGCTGAACGGGTATATACCACAGAGCATCTTTTGCCGTTTCGGGAGTATCAGTTCCGTGTCAGCGCTGTAGAGCCCTCTGCGCCGGTTACCCCTGCTGTCTGCCAGGTCAGCACTGTCCAGCGCACCCTTTACGCTACCATTTGGCCCCTTATGGACCTGCAGGTATACGCAGATTTATCCTGCACCCAGCCGCTGGGTACTGCGCCTGCCGGCACCGCCTACTGCGTAATTGCAGAGGAAGATGGACTGTTCGGTATCCGTTACGGCGATAAAACCGGCTACATTGACAGCAACTACTGTATGATAAATTTGCCCGAATATATGGGTACACTGTGCGCCTATGACATCACCAACAGCTACAGTTCTCTGTATATGGTGCACGATTTCCCAATGCAGGCAATTACCGACACGGTGATTACCGGCTATCAGTCGGTGCAACTTTCTGAGGGCGAGTATCTGGTGCCGCTGCTCTACCCCACTGCGAAAAAGCTGCTGCTTGCAGCGCAATCGGCGCTGGAGCAAGGCTATCAAATCAAAATTTACGACTCCTTCCGCCCCAGAGAGGCAACTTTGTCCATCTACAATCTGGCGGAAGGTATCCTGCAGCAGCCTGTACCGAAGCAAACCTTTACCGGCGAGCCGGTGAAGGAGCTGGAGGCGCTTTCCTACCAGGCGTCTACCGAATCGGAAGAATTTTTAATGGAAGGCTTAACCTACGAAATTCTGATGACGGATAACGGCAGGTATATGCTGGCAAACTTTCTGGCGCTGAATATTTCCAATCACAATTTGGGCGTAGCGATGGATATAACACTGCAAACGCCTGACGGGCAGGAATTGCAGATGCAAACCGCCATTCACGATTTGAGCTGGTATTCCGAGGTGTCCAGAAATAACGAAAACGCCAATCTTTTGAAAAACATTATGGTGCAGGCAGGTTTTGCCACACTGAAATCCGAATGGTGGCATTTTCAGGACGATGCTATCAAGAGCCAACTGGAACTTAAAAATCTGCGTCAAGGCATTACGCCCCAGTGCTGGGTGCTGGACGATACCGGCTGGCGCTACCGGCAGAAAAACGGTCAGTATTTGACCGATTGCACGGAAACTATCGACTCTGTTACCTACCGCTTCAACGAAGCCGGTTATGTAGAATAAATTAAGAAAGGAGACCCTTATGCCAAATATTATCTGTATCGCAGGTCCCACTGCCTCCGGCAAAACCGCGCTGGCTGTGGCGCTTGCAAAAGAAGTGAACGCAGAAGTGGTCTCCTGTGATTCTATGCAGGTGTACCGGGGAATGAATATCGGCACTGCCAAGCCCACAACCGAAGAAATGCAGGGCGTTGTTCATCATATGCTGGACGTGGCAGACCCGGGTGAGGATTTTTCTGTCAGCCGATACTGCCAGATGGCAACACCCATTGTTGAGGACATTCTCTCCCGGGGAAAAACCGCAATTATTGCCGGCGGTACAGGGCTATATATGGACGCGCTGATTCGCGGAAACAGCTTTGCCCCCTACCCTGCTACCGGTATGCGGGAAAAGCTGGAGGCGCAGGCGGATAAGGACGGAATGCCTGCGATGCTGGCATTGCTGGAATCCATTGACCCGCAAGCAGCTTCCAAGCTCCATCTTGCAGACAGGAAACGCATTCTGCGGGCGCTTGAAGTTTACTACGAAACCGGAAAGACAATCACCGCCCACAATCTGGAAACACAGGCGCAGCCACCCCGCTACAAACCTCTCTGGCTGGGTCTTACCGATGAAAACCGGGAGGATTTATACCGCCGCATCGACCGGCGGGTGGAGGCGATGGTGGACACAGGTCTCCTTGCTGAAATCGATGCGCTGCTCGCAAGCGGCATCAGCCCCCGCTGCACAGCGATGCAAGCCATCGGCTATAAAGAGTTTCTGGGTGTGCGCGACGGCAAATGCACTCTGGAGGACGCAATCCGACAAGTGCAGCAGGCTTCCCGCAACTACGCCAAGCGACAACTGACCTGGTTCCGCCGGAATCCGGCTGTTCACTGGCTTCTGCGACACAGCGGCTGGGGAACTGAGGAAATAGTTCTTCTTGCACGACAATTTCTGGGGGAATCTGACAACTGAATCGTGGTAGGATAGGTATATCTCAAAGAAAGAAGGTATACATATGTCTGAACCAATCAATTTACAGGACGCCATTTTGAATGAAGTACGGCGGGAACGTGTTCCCGTAACTCTGTTTCTGATGAATGGTTTCCAGCTTCGTGGAACAATTACAGGCTTCGACAGCTTTGTAGTTGTGCTGGTCTCCGATGGTAAGCAGCAAATGATTTACAAGCACGCCATTTCTACACTTGCGCCCATTCGGTCCTTAAAAGCCGCAACACCTATTGCCTGATTCAATCCGGCAAAAAGGCGACGAAGCAATGCTTCGCCGCCTTTTTTTCAGTAAAGATAAAAGAGGTATGCTATGTCTATTTCACAAAACGTTGCCCATATTCGCAAGCAGATTGCCGAAGCTGCCCGTTCAGTGGGCAGAGACCCGAAAGAAATTCAGCTTTGCGCCGCCACTAAAATGAACAGCAGCGACGCCGTCCGGCAGGCAATCGCCGCCGGTGTGGATTGCTGCGGTGAGAATCGTGTGCAGGAGCTGACGCAAAAGCTTGGAGATAACGCCTATGAAGGCGTGCCTGTCCATTTTATCGGCCACCTGCAGACCAACAAAGTCAAGCAGGTTGTGGGTAAAGTGGACTTGATTCAGAGTGTGGATTCTATGCACCTTCTGGAAGCGATTCAGAAAGAGGCGGCAAAGCAGTCCCTTTGTCAGAATATTCTGCTGGAAATCAACATCGGTAACGAGGAAAGTAAATCCGGTTTTTCCGCAGATGAGCTGCCCCGGGTACTGGAAAAGGCAGGGCAGTTCCCCAATATTTGTATCCGCGGTTTAATGGCAATTCCCCCAATTTGTCAAAATTCGACAGATAATCACAAATTTTTTCAAAAAATGTACCGCCTTACTGTTGACATAACGGAAAAAAAATACGATAATGTACGAGTAGAGATTTTGTCTATGGGTATGTCTGATGACTTTGCCGATGCCATTGCCTGCGGAAGCACAATGATTCGTGTCGGTACTGCCATCTTTGGCGCCCGGGACTACAGCTAAAAAATTGTATGCAGCTACATACTGCAAACATAATAGGAGGATATAGATAAATGAGCTTTTGGGATAATGTGAAGAAATTTGCCCAGCCCTACGCAGATGAGGAATACGATGACGAGTTCGACGAGGAAGTCGGCGGCTTTGAGGAAGAATCCGAGCAGCCTGCTACCCGCAGCCGTCGCACCTCCCCCTTTGCTTCTGTCGCTCCCGAATCTGACAGCAATTACAGCGCTTCCGCTTCTACCGCTTCTTCCAGCAGCTTCAGCGGTCAGGTGCTGAATATGAGTTCCGGCAAGCAGGAGGTTGTTCTGTTCCACGCAAAAACCTTTGACGATGCCGCTAAGGCTTCCGATGAGCTGCGCCGCAGAAAGGCTGTTATTCTGAATATGGAAAATGTAGACAAGGCGCTGACCCGCCGTGTTGTAGACTTCCTGTCCGGCAGCGTTTATGCTTTGGACGGCAGTGTAAAGAAGGTTGCACAGTCCACCTATCTGTTCTGCCCCCACAATATGGACGTTGTAGGCGATTTGGAGAGCTTCCACTCTGATGTGGAAAGCTACATCTAAGAAAGGATGCAGCTATGTTTACACCCCAACAGATAGAACAAATTTCCTTTGGCCGCGCCACCTTCGGCGGCTATGATATGCAGGCTGTTGATGAATTTCTGGAGCCGCTGACTGAGGATTACGTTACCCTCTACAAGGAAAACGCCTTGCTCAAAAGCAAGATGAAGGTGCTGGTTACCAAGCTCGAGGAATACCGCAGCAATGAAGCCAGTATGAAGGACGCCATCGTCAACGCGCAGAAGACCTGTGATATGATGGTTAAAGAAGCAGAGGCAAAGTGCATTCAGCTGCTGGCTGATGCCAACGCCACCGCTACAGAAAATGCCAAAAATGCCGATGCAATTGTAGCCGCAGAAACCGCCCGCGTGGAAGACGCACGCAAGGTTGCTGCTGCTAAAATCACAGACATTCAGGATCAGATTTCTGCCTGTGTCCAGATTCTGGAGCAGATTAAGGAGGCCAACCGTCCTACTCCCCCCACTTCCAGCGGTGCATTTGATTATGACCTTGTGGAAAAGGACAATGACTCCTCTCCCGCTTCCGTTGCCGATGAAATTTCTGCAAATCTGCAGGTTCTGGTAGGCACCACAGAAGAGTCTGCACCCACTGCAGAGCCGAAGCACCCCGCTTCCGACACAACCACCAATAAATTCAGCAATTTGCAGTTTGGTCGCAATTACGACCCCACGCATCGCTAATTACACAAGTTTAAGCTATGACAAGGACAAGTGCGGATACTCCCCTCCTTCAGAGAGCTGCCGGTAGGTGCAAGGCAGTGGCGGGCTATTCGTATATCCCCTTGGAGCAGCGCACCGAACTACAGTAGGCTGCGCCGGGTCCGCCCGATACAGCGGAATCGAGCGCCGGTTTATCCGGAACAAGAGTGGTACCGCAGAGGTCGCTATGCCTTTGTCTCTTATTTTAGAGGCAAAGGCATTTTTTATTACTACTATGGAGGTTTCATTCCAATGGATTACAAAAACACCATCATCACCCCGAAGACCGACTTCCCTATGAAAGCCGGTTTGCCTGCCCGCGAGCCTGCTATGCTGGAGCGCTGGAATTCCCAAAACCTGTACGCGCTGATGCTGGAAAAGAACAAGGATTTGCCGCCCTTTATTCTTCACGACGGCCCTCCCTTCTCCAACGGCTCCATTCATATGGGCCACGCGCTGAATAAAACGCTGAAGGATTTTATTGTCCGCAGCCACGCTATGATGGGCTACTACACCCCCTATGTTCCCGGCTGGGATAACCACGGTCTGCCTATTGAACGGGCGATTGAAACCTCTAAGAAAAAGCTGAATCGGGATATGTCCGTACCGGAGTTCCGTCTGGCCTGTGAGGAATTTGCCCAGGACTTTATCAATAAGCAGCGCGAAGGTTTCCGCCGCCTGGGCGTAGTTGGCGACTGGGAAAAGCCTTACCGTACAATGGATAAGCACTTTGAGGCGCAGGAAGTCAAGGTCTTTGGCAGAATGTTAGACAAGGGCTATATCTACAAGGGTCTGAAGCCCGTTACCTGGTGTCCCTTCTGTGTCACCGCCGTGGCAGAGGCCGATATCGAGTACAAGGACGATCCCTGTACCACCGCTTATGTCAAGTTCCCCATGCATGATGACCTGGGCAAGCTGGCTGGCTTCGACCTGAGCAAGACCTTCTTCGTCATCTGGACCACCACCATCTGGACTCTGCCCGGTAACCTGGCCATTTGTCTGCATCCCCGCGACAGCTATGCGCTGGTGAAGGCAGATAACGGTGAGACCTACATCATGGCTGAGGCGCTGATGGATAAGGTCATGAAGATCGGCGGCTTCGAAAACTACGAAGTTCTGGCCACCTATCCCGGCGCATTCTTTGAGAATATGCTGGCAAAGCATCCCTTCCTGGACAAGACCTCCCGTCTGGTATGGGCTGAGTATGTTACCATGGATTCCGGTACCGGCTGTGTCCACACCGCTCCCGGTTTCGGTGCTGACGACTATCAGGCCTGCATGCGTTACGGCATGGAACTGGTTGTTCCCGTGGATGACTACGGCCGCCACACCGACTACGCAGGTAAATACGCAGGCCTGAAAACCGAAGAGAGTAACCCCATCATTCTGGCCGACATGAAGGAAAACGGCTCCCTGTTCGCAGCCGAAGACGTGGTTCACTCCTACCCCCACCACGACCGCTGCAAGAAGCCTGTTATTTTCCGCGCTACTCCCCAGTGGTTCTGCTCTGTGGAATCCTTCAAGGATCAGGCAGTTGCTGCCATTGAGAACGTTCAGTGGTTCCCCGCTTGGGGCGGAGACCGTATGGTCAGCATGATCCGTGAGCGCGCCGACTGGTGTATCTCCCGTCAGCGCCGTTGGGGTCTGCCCATCCCCGTATTCTACTGCCAGGATTGCGGCAAGCCCGTTTCCACTCCCGAGTCCATCGAAAAGATCTCCAAGCTGTTCGACGAGAAGGGCTCCAACGCCTGGTTTGAAAACGACGCTATGGATCTGGTTCCTGATGGCTTCACCTGCCCCCACTGCGGTGGCAAGACCTTTGAAAAGGAAACCGATACTCTGGACTGCTGGTTCGACTCCGGTTCTACTCACTACGCTTCCCTGATGCACCGCACTCCCGAGCTGTGGCCCGCTGATGTCTACCTGGAAGGCGCTGACCAGTACCGTGGTTGGTTCCAGTCTTCCCTGCTGACTTCCGTTGGTGCTCTGGATCAGGGTGCTCCCTTCAAGCAGGTTCTGACCCACGGTTGGGTCGTTGACGGCCAGGGTCGTGCAATGCACAAGTCTCTGGGTAACGGCGTTGATCCCGCTGACCTGATCAAGGACTTCGGTGCTGATATCGTCCGTCTGTGGGCTGCATCTTCCGACTACCATGCAGATGTGCGCTGCTCTAAGGAGATCTTCAAGCAGATTGCCCAGAACTACCTGAAGTTCCGTAACACCGCCCGTTACTGCCTGGGTAACCTGTGCGAGTTCGATCCCAACAACCTGGTTGCCGCAGCTGACATGGAAGAGCTGGACAAGTGGGCACTGACCAAGCTGGATGCACTGGTGAAGTACTGCCGCAAGGCTTACAACGGCTATGAGTTCCACAACATCACCCACGCAATCAACGATTTCTGCGTTGTTGAGCTGAGCTCCTTCTACCTGGATATTCTGAAGGACCGCCTGTACTGCGAGGCTAAGGACGGCCTGCGCCGCCGCAGCGCACAGACCGCTCTGTACCTGATCCTGGATGTAATGGCTAAGGTCTTTGCTCCCATCCTGGCCTTTACCTGTGATGAGATCTGGCAGGCAATGCCCCACCGTGAGGGTGATGATGTCCGCAATGTACTGCTGAACCAGATGCCCGAGAACTTTGAGGGCTACTGCCTGGATGAAGCTGCTATGGAAAAGTGGGCTACCGTCATGAAGCTGCGCCAGGATGTGAACGGCATTCTGGAAAAGGCTCGTGCCGACAAGCGTATCGGTAAGGCTTTGGAAGCTCGCGTTACCCTGGCAACCGAGGATGCTGCTATTAAGGCTGCATGCGAAGGCCTCAACCTGGCTGAGATCTGCATTGTATCCGCTTGCGAGTGGGCTGCTGCAGAGGAAGGCGCTGAGGTTGGTACCGGTGTCAACTTCCCCACTCTCACCATCGGTGTTTCCGAAGCCAAGGGTGAGAAGTGCCCCCGCTGCTGGATGCACTCCGAGGCTGCAAATGCTGAGGGCCTGTGCCCCCGCTGCGCTGCTGTTATTGCAGAAATGGATATCACTGAGTAATGATAAAACAAAATACCCTGTACCGATTGGTACAGGGTATTTTTTATTGCATTTTGAACCGCCACTGTTTGGCTTGGTCTTCGGCAGTAGCGTAGGCAATACCGACACGTTTGTCTGTAATGACTTCGCATTGGAAACCGTCATCAATAACATAGAGGTCATCACCGCAGATGTGTTTACGGTTTAGTTCGCAGGTAATGCCCAGGCGCTTCGTTAGTTTTCCCGGGCCGTCCGCGTCCACACACGCACGGATCAGCACTGCTTCCGGTTCATTTTCTTCCCCGGTGACGATGTTGAGAAGCCAGTGGACTCCATAGCACAGGTAGATATAGATGGTACCGGCTTCCCGGTACATCACCTCTGTCCGCTTTGTT
>JAZRGQ010000156.1:0-11562 GCA_045644405.1 Faecousia sp. | reverse complement strand
TTTGCCTTCTCTCTGGTCGGCATAGGGCTTGATAATGGGATAAATTTTCTGGTGGGCTTTTGCCTGCTTTTCCATATTCATTCCCTTCAGACCGTCCGGATCCTCGGAAATAATATGCACACGGGCAGGCAGGGTATCGCAGTAGTGCTGCTGCCGCGCCTTCTCCCATTCCTTTACTGTAGACAGCGTTTTCAGACTCTCATAGCGCACGTGGATTTTTTCCAGAGGCTGATGGCTCCAGAGCACCGTTACCTCTCTGGCCTTTGCCTTATAGCATTCCTCTACCACCATCTGCACAAACTCCGGCTGATCCAGCTCGGCGTATACCAGCACGTCCTGTCCCTTCTGCACATTCAGTCCGCTGCGTACAATCAGCTGGGCATATTTTCTAAGAGCAGTTTTCTTCATAACAATCTCCTTGCTTTTATTTATACTATAATTCGGTATAGACTTATTATAGCCGTTTTTTTCTTTTCGTCAATTCGGTTGCATTATTTCCTTAAATACTTTATAATTTGAGGCATAAAACTTTCCCAAAAAAAGAGGTGCTTTGTATGCTCACCGCGGAAGAATTTAAAAAAATCGCTTTGGCAGAGCCCTGCCTGCTGGACGGCGCCACCGGCTCCAATCTGCAAAAAGCGGGTATGCCCCGTGGTTGCTGCACCGAGGAATGGGTGCTGGCAAACCCCGATGTTCTTGTGCAGCTGCAACGCAGCTATGCCGCCGCAGGCAGCCGGATTCTTTACGCGCCTACCTTTCAGGCGCAGCCGATTGCGCTGGCGCGGGTAGGCCTGGACAGGCAGACAGAGGCAATTAACGCCCAGCTGGTTGCGCTAAGCAAATCCGCCGCGCCCCAGTGTCTGATTGCCGGCGATATTGCCACATTGGCAGCCTTTACCGACAGCTGGGACGACGCCAATTTTGACCTGCTGGTGGAAAACTCCCGCCGCCAGATTCGGGGCTTGATCGACGGAGGCGCAGACCTGCTGGCAGCAGAAACCCTGCTGTATCCTCAGGACGCGGAAGCTATCCTCACTGCCGCCGAGCTGGAGGGCGCCGGCGCAACAATGTACTCGTTTACTATGCAATCCGACGGCAGCCTGTTCTCCGGCAGACCCGCCGCTCCTGTGCTGCAGAATTTAGAAAGCGCCGGCGCTGCCGCTGTTGGCTTTAATTGTGTAGCTGCAGACGCACTGACTTCCGGTCTTGTCAGCCTTCTGCGCCGCAGTGTGAAAGGGCCGCTGCTGTGCAAGCCCAACGCAGGTGTCCCGGTCATCGGCGAAGACCAGCAGGCCCATTACAATATGAAACCGGCGGAATTTGCTGATATTTTGCAGCAGTGCCGCGCTATGGGCGCAAATCTGCTGGGCGGCTGCTGCGGAACAACCCCGGAACACATTGCCGCCGCGCAGTCGCAATTATAACCTGCTTTCCGTTTTTTGTTGCAAAATGTGTCGAAATTGTGTATAATAAAATTGTTATGAAAAGAACTGCTAATTTTTACCTCAGCCGCAAAAATGCGCTGACTTGGCTGGTAGCGCTTTGTATGGTCTGCTCGGCAGTGGCTCGCTTTTTCTTCGTCGGTGTGAAAGGAACTGACATCTGGAGCCAAATCGTTTTGCCGGTGGCAGCAGTCCTGCTGTACGCGCTTATCGCCCTGCTTAACGGCAAGGAACACTTCTATAGAACTGCTGTTCCTGTATGGCTGCTTTCTGCTTATTACTGCTTCGCTTTCTGGACATACGGCAACGATAAGCTGATGAACGGCCTGTTTGTGATTGCAATGCTGTTTATCGCCGTGCTGTACACCCAGATTTCCTGCGGTAAAATCAGCGCTTCTTTGCTGATTATTCCTATGGCGCTGTGTCCTGTGGCAGTACTGCTGTACTTAGAAAGAAAAGCCTTTCTGGCAGGCGGCTTTGCCGCTGTCAGCCATCTGCTGCCGGATATGCTGGCTGCCTTTGGTCTTGTGCTGGTTGTGTTTGCTCTGCAGCTGCACGCCGACGGACAGTATCACCCCACCTGGGGAGACCGTTCCGACGGCCGCCGGATTCGCACAGAGCCCCCTATGAATCAGGTTTCCCCCTACATTATGGTGGACCGTATCGGCTCTATGAACCTGTTTGAGGAATCTCTGGAAATCACCAACGTGGAGCGCTACATTCGCCAGAAGCGGAAAGAGGGTATGACCTCTTTTGGCATTATGCACGTAATGCTGGCAGCCTACTGCCGCGGTCTGTGTCAGTACCCCGGTTTGAACCGCTTCATTTCCGGTCAGAAAATCTACACCCACGGTGAAGATGTCCAGTTCTGTATGACCATCAAAAAGGAAATGACCTCCACCTCTCCTGAAACCTTGATTAAAGTACATCTCTCTCCCCGGGATACCGCCGACGATGTGTACAATAAAGTGAACAAAGAAATCGAAAACGTCAAGAATACCCCTCTGGACTCCAGCTTTGACAACATTGCCCACACCTTTATGATGATTCCCGGCGTGTTCCTGAAATTCACAGTCTGGCTGCTGAAAACACTTGACTATTTTGGTCTGCTGCCCGGTTTCCTGCTGGAGCTGAGCCCCTTCCACGGAAGTGTGTTCTTCACTTCTATGGGCTCGCTGGGTATCCGCCCCATTTACCACCATCTGTATAACTTCGGTAATATGCCTGTCTTCGGCTCTTTCGGCTGCAAACGCCGGGCATTGGAGGTGCAGGAGGACGGCACTGTGGTGCAGAAAAAGTACATCGATATTAAGTTCTCGCTGGACGAGCGTACTGTAGATGGCTTCTACTATGCCGCCTTCTTTAAGCACTACCGCCACCTGCTGCGGCACCCGGAAATTCTGGATATGCCACCGGAAAAAATTCATTCGGATATCGACTGATTATGAAACAAAAAATCCTTTCTTATTTATCTGCAGAGTGTCCCTGGCGGGACACTCTGCATTGGTATTCTACCCTGGATTCCACCAACACAAAAGCAAAAGCCCTTGCCGCCGCCGGCGCGCCGCACGGAACAGTTGTGGTGGCAGACGCCCAGACCTCCGGTCGCGGCCGTCTGGGTCGCAGCTTTTCCTCCCCTGCCGGCAAAGGCGTTTATCTGTCTGTCATTGTGCGCCCTGCCTGTAAACCGGAAGCGCTGATGCACCTGACCTGCGCAGCCGGCGTTGCCGCCTGCAAGGCGGTAGAGGCCGCTGCCGGTTTCTCTCCGCAGCTTAAATGGATTAACGATTTAATCTTCGAAAAGAAAAAGCTGGGCGGCATTCTAACCGAACTTTCCGTAAACGGAAAAACCGGTTTGGTGGACTACGCCATTGTAGGCATCGGCATCAACTGTTGCCAGCAGATGCAGGATTTCCCTCCGGAGCTGCGCAGCATCGCCACTTCTCTTTTTGCCGCCGGTAAAGCAGTATCCCCTGCCCTTCTTACTGCCAACTTGATTCAAGCCCTTTGTGATATGGACCTGACAAACAAACCCGCGCTTATGGCTGATTACCGAACGCGCTGTATCACCTTAGGCCAGGACGTTCT
Organism: Faecousia sp.; assembly: GCA_045644405.1. Lineage (GTDB taxonomy): Bacteria > Bacillota > Clostridia > Oscillospirales > Oscillospiraceae > Faecousia. The sequence goes on along the minus strand of JAZRGQ010000156.1, from coordinate 8,032 downwards.
GGTGCTGCAAGGAGATGTAAAGCAGTACGCACACGCCGTGGATTTGACCGATGACGGCGCACTGGTGGTGCGTTTTTCCAACGGGAACACCGAAACTGTCAACGCCGGCGAGGTCAGCGTGCGGGGAATGTACGGATACGTATAATTCTTTTCGGCGGCATTGCAAATTTTTATATTTGGGTTATACTAGTACTATATATTTTCGCCGAAAGGAACGCACTATGTTAATCTCTGTATTGCTGTTTATAGTGGGTCTTGTCCTGCTGATTAAAGGTGGCGACTGGTTTGTCGACGGTGCCACCGGTCTTGCCCGCCGGTTCCATTTGCCGGACATCATTGTCGGCGCCACCGTAGTATCCATCGGCACCACCTTGCCGGAGGTTATGGTTTCCGCTACCGGCGCCATCAACGGGCAGGGCTCTATGGCTTACGGCAACGCCATTGGCTCTATCATTTGTAATACCGCGTTGATTGCGGCAATCTCCGTTGCGGTAAGACCCGGCCCCATCAATACAAAAACTATGAAAACGCCGGTGCTTTTCTTCTTCATTTCCGCGGCAATCTACTGTGCCGCCACCTATGCTATGGGCGAATTCACGCGGCCGCTGGGTATCCTGCTGCTGCTGATTTTCCTTGTTTATCTGCTGCTGACTATTCGGCAGGGCAAAGAAACTGCCGTTGCCGCTGACGAAGATACATTGGAGGAAAAGCCGAAAAAGCTCTGGCTAGAGCTGGTACTGCTGGTAGTCGGCGCAGCGCTGATTGCAGTAGGCGCAGACCTACTGGTGGACCACGGCACAGTCATCGCCAGAGAGCTTGGCGTACCGGAAACCGTCATCGCCTTGACCTTTGTTGCCCTTGGCACAAGCCTTCCCGAGCTGGTTACCACCATCACCAGCCTGCGCAAGGGACACGCCTCTCTCGGTCTGGGTAACGTCATCGGCGCCAACATTTTTAACTTAGTGCTGGTTTCCGGTATTTCCGTTACAATCGCGCCTTTCAAGGTGCCGGAAGGAAACCTGCTGTTTGGCATCAATTCCTCTTTGGTGCTGGATATTCCTTTGATGCTTGCTGCCATGGCGCTTCTCACTATCCCCGCCCTTCTCAGCAAAAAGCTCCACCGCTGGCAAGGCATTTTGCTGCTGTGTATTTACGCAGCCTTCTGTATTTTGCAGTTTGCCCTGTAAATGTATAAAAAAGCCGGACTTTAGGCGAATGCCCGAAGTCCGGTTTTTATTTTACATTTCCAAGCCGTATTTTAATTTGATTCTGTCCAGCTTATCCAGTAACGGCCCTGCGCCCAGGTACAAAAACAGCGCTGTCGCCGCCGCCTGTACACAATCCATCGGTAAGCCGGAAATATAATAAGGCAGCAAGATTTTCCAACTTAGATTGCCGCTGTTATACACAATGGCATAAGAGGGATTAATCAGTCCGCCAAATATGAATATCGCCGCCACCGCGCCGAACACAGCAAGACTTCCTCTCCCCCGCCGCAGAATGCCCTTTCTGTACAGCACACCAGACAAAAAGCCGATAATGCCCATACAGAACATCTGCCACAGTGTCCACGGCCCTTGGCCAAAGAGCATATTTGATGCCAGCATCGTTACCCCGCCCACCAGAAAGCCTGCCTCACCGCCAAAGGCAACGCCCGCCAGAATTGTCAACGCCATCACCGGCTTGAACTGCGGCAGCGCAAACAGCACCGCCCGTCCTGCAATTCCAATGGCGCAAAGCACCGCAAGGATTACCAGCTCTCTGGCCTGGGGTTTCTTTCCCTCAAACACAAGAAAGAACGGTATCATCGCCTCCAGCAGTATGGCAAGCGCCAAAATGTTATACTGGCTTCTCTGCAAATAAAAGATACCAGCCCACAGTGTCGCGGGAATCAAAAGCAGCACAAACGTTGCGCTCAGGAGTGTGCGTTTGCTCAAGCGGCGTTTTTCCTTCGGCAGCTGCCGCCATTGGGCCGACTGTCTGGATTTTGGGCGGATACACGCCGTCAGCAGCCATAAGTCCAAAACAAATGCCAGATAAAACGGAATTGTATTGCGCCCACTGAGAACAAGGCTTTCCAGTCCCAGCCAGTTACCAAGACCCAGAATCATTGCCAGCATCAGCAGCGCAACGCAGCCAAACACTGCTGAGAGCAGTTTCTTCCACCAGGAAAGCTTTGCAGGCGTTTCTGCAGCTGATTCGGTTGCCGGTGGCAGCGGCGGTATCTGCTGTTCAATGGTGGGCTCCGGCGGCACCACGCCGCCCAGCACCGCAATAACGTCCTCAACAGTAACCGCATTGGGCTCCACAGTCCGCGCCATACGGTTGGCAGAAGTTGTATAAAAACTGTTGCCGGAGAAAAACGCCCGCGGTGTGTCCTGTGCCACAATACTGCCATCAAACAGCAGCGCGCATCGGTGGGCATATTTTGCGCAGAATTCCACATCGTGGCTGACCATACACACAGTTACCCCTTGGGCTGTCAGCTGCTGCAAAATACCGGCAAACGTAACCTTGAATTCCGCGTCCATACCCTTTGTAGGCTCGTCCAGCAGAAGAATTTCCGGCCGCAGCAGCAATAATTTTGCCAACGCTGCCCGCTGCTGCTCGCCACCGGACAGGTCAAAGGGGTGCCTGTCCAGCAGGTCTGTCAGCTTGCAAAGTCCCACCGCCCAGGCAACGGTATCGGTGTCGCTGCACATATCCTGCAAGTCCTCGCGCACCGTCTTCTTCACAAAAAGCGCCTGTGGATTCTGGGGCAGCGCTGCTAACGTGCCGCGTACCGTTACCTTTCCGCGGTAGGGACTGCGCACGCCGGAAATTGTGCCTAAAGCAGTGGTCTTGCCCACGCCGTTACCGCCCAGCAGCGCAAAAATCTCTCCTTTGTGGACAGATAAATTAAGCCCCTTCACCACATCGGGTGTATCTTTTTCATACCGGTACCAGACGTCCTTTGCTATAATCACTTCCTCACCGCAAGCAGGAATCTGCTCCTGCGGTAGGGGCTGCGCCGGATTGCTCTGCAAGAATGCGCGCAAGAAGTCATATCCCTGACGCACAGTAACAGGGCAGCTCAGCTGTGTATCTACACTTGCCCAAATCCGCATAGCCGCAGGCATCGCAAGAAACATCGGGTGTTTCTGCGCGCGTAAAAGCTGTCCTACCTCCTCGGGCGCGCCCTGGCAGAGAATACGCCCTTGCTCCATAACCGCCACCCGGTTTGCAAGAGGGAACGCCTCCTCCAGCCGATGCTCTGTAAGAATCACCGTCGTTCCCAGTTCCCGATTGATTCTGCCCAGCGCCGCAAGAAAGTCAGATGAGGCAATCGGGTCAAGCTGGGAGGTCGGCTCGTCCAGCAGCAGCACTTTGGGCTGCAGAGCCATAACAGACGCCAGATTGAGCAACTGCTTTTGTCCACCGGACAGGGTGGATACCTCTTTATAAAACCATTCCTCAATCCCAAAAAACGCAGCCATCTCCGCTGTGCGTCTGCGAATGATGGGCGTATCAAAGCCCAGACTTTCCATACTGAACGCCAGCTCGTGCCACACCTTATCGGTAACAATCTGGTTTTCCGGAGACTGTAATACAAATCCGATTTGACCGGCTTGGATACGGCTGTCCACCGTTTCCAGCGGCTCCCCCTCAAACAAAATCCTGCCGGTGCGGGTGCCGTGAGGCGCCAGAACAGTTTTTAACTGCCGCAGGAGTGTAGACTTGCCGCAGCCGGACGCGCCGCATATAACGAGGAAGTCGCCCTGCTGCACGCATAATTGCAGATTCTGCAGGGCAGGTATACTCTGCTCCGGATAGCAGAATGTCAAATTTTCGATTTTAAACACCGCCATTTGGCATTCTCCTTTCCGTTAATAATCGTCGGCGTAATGCACAGCCCGAAATACAGCGCATAAATTGCAATGCTCACAGGCTGCGCCAAAACCCCGTCAATATAGGGGTAATACTGCCAGGATAGCTGCTTTGTTATACCGCCGGCAATCACCGCAGCGCCGGCTGTAAGCAGCCACACCAGTGCGATAATATCCCGCTTTTCAAAGCGGTAAATGCTAAAGGCAGTCCTGCCTGCCAGACCGTAGCCACGGCTTTTCATAGAGTCTGCCGTATCCACCGCGTTTTCCAGCGCCCACGATACCATCACCGATAAAATTGCAATGGCGTTACCTACTCTTTTTGTAATGCTGCCGGTGGACACGTCCCGCCCAGCTGTCCGCTGGGCGTCAACCACCACCGAAAACTGCTTTTTGAAGCCGGGTACAAACCGCAGTGTCATACTCAGCAGCAGCGACAGCGCAGGCGCCGCTTTGCCAAACAGGTACATCAGCTTGTCGGAAGAAATTACGTTGCCCAGACAGCGAAACCACAAATACGCGCTGACAAGCATTCCGCCTGCAGACAGACCGTAAAGAATGCTTTCCAGCGTCAGCGGGTTTCCATTGGGGAAATAATGCAAAACAGTATCCCCCTGTTGACTGAAAACAGGATTTATCAGCACTGTCAAAAGCAGCAGCGGCAGCAGAAACTTCACCAGCGAAAGCACTGTTTTCCGTCCGTCCAGACAGATGGCATACGCCAGCGCACAACCAAGGGAAACCGCCTGGCACACCGGGTGCTGAAACGCCATTGTGCAGCCAATGGTCAGCGCAAAATATATGAAATTGACCAGAGGGTGAAACGTACAAAAAGCGTCCATAAAACCACCTTATTATCACCGGCAATCGCCAGATGTCAACAAAAAATCCGCTGTGCCAAAACACAGCGGAAAAACGCACCCATAAGGATTTTAGTTTTAACTCCGGTTTCGGCAGAGCCAACGCAGCTTTTGAGGTAACCTGACTTATCTGCCGTTTTCCGGAGCATCACAGTGACCGACTCGTAGGGCTTCTCACCCTTTTCCCCTCTGTCGCAAAGTTTGCGACTTGAAAGCTACTTTATATGAACTTCCCTCTTATCTTATACCATATCCGCGAAAAAAGCAAGTAAATGTATAAATAATCTTTTCGTAATACAGTTTTGGCAATTCACACCTTGCAAATCCCCCGAATATGGTGTAAAATATGGTAAATATCAGAAACCAAGGAGCTTTGTAAACATATGAAATTAGGTATCGTAGGACTTCCCAATGTGGGAAAATCCACCCTGTTTAACGCTATTACCAATGCCGGTGTACCGGCAGACAACTACGCCTTCTGCACCATCGACCCTAACGTGGGCGTGGTGTCCGTGCCCGATGAGCGGCTGGATTGGCTGGCGCAGCTGCACAACCCTAAAAAGGTAACTCCCGCCGTTATCGAATTTGTAGACATCGCAGGTCTTGTAAAGGGCGCTTCCAAGGGTGAAGGCCTGGGCAACAAATTCTTAAGCAACATTCGTACCACCGATGCCATTGTTCACGTGGTGCGCTGCTTTGAAGATTCCAACGTAACCCACGTAGAAGGCAGCACCGACCCGCTGCGTGATATTGACATCATCAATCTGGAGCTGGTGATGGCAGATATGGAAATGGTGGAGCGCCGCATCGACAAGGCGCAGAAGGCTATGAAGGGCGGCGACAAAAAGTTCCAGCGGGAGCTGGACCTGTTCACCCAGCTGCTGGCGCACCTGAACGAGGGCAAGCTGGCGCGCACCTTTACCGACGATCCGGAGGATATGGCACTGCTTGCCACCTCTGATCTGCTGACCTTGAAAAAGACGATTTACGTTGCCAATCTGGCAGAAAATGAAATCAACCAACCGGAAGATAACCGGCATTATATGGCGGTCAAAGCCCTTGCCGACGCCGAAGGCAGTCAGCTGCTGCCGATTTGCGCCAAGCTGGAAGCGGATATTGCCGAGCTGGACGATCCGGAGGAGCGGGCAATGTTTATGGAAGAGCTGGGCGTTACCGAGTCGGGACTTGACCGGCTGATCCGCAGCTCCTACGCGCTGCTGGGCTTGATTTCTTTCCTTACCGCCGGCAGCGACGAGTGCCGCGCCTGGACCATTAAAAACGGCACAAAAGCGCCCCAGGCAGCAGGCAAAATCCACACCGACTTTGAGCGCGGCTTCATTCGTGCAGAGGTGATTGCCTTCCATGATATGCAAGCGCAGGGTACAATGGCTGCGGCAAAGGCAAAGGGTCTTGTACGCAGCGAGGGCAAGGAATATGTGATGAAGGACGGAGACATTGTAAACTTCCTGTTCAACGTTTAATTGCATAAAAAAACAGGGCTGATAACAGCCCTGTTTTTCTTATTATTTTGCGTCGCAGGCATTGAGGAAACGGTCGAATCCTTCCTGTCCTGCGGCGTCCCATTTATAAACGCCGGCGTCCTCCAGCACCTGAGAAAACACCTTTCCGGTTTCCTGCAGCAGAACATCCATTACGTTGTCCTGTGTGAATGTATACTGCTGTTTCAAGTCTTCCACCCATTGCGCGTGCTTTCCAAGCACCGCATCTGCAGCAATATCCCTGTTCTGCAGGATTGCCTCTGCCAGATCCGTCAGCTCCTGCTTCAGCCGGCTGGGCAGCACCGCAAGACCCATCACCTCAATCAAGCCGATATTCTCTTTCTTGATGTGATGCTTGTCTGCGTGGGGGTGGAATACGCCCAGCGGGTGCTCCGGTGTGGTAATGTTGCAGCGCAGCACCAAATCCAGCTCATACTGCTCTTGCCTGCGGCGGGCAATCGGTGTAATTGTATTATGCGGCTCGCCGTCAGTCGATGCCAGAATGCCCAGCTGCGGGTCAGAATATCCACGCCAGGTGTTGAGAATTTTATCAGCCAAATCCGTCAGCTGCTCAGGCGACTGGGAAGTCAGACGAATCACGCTCATCGGCCATTTTACAATACCCGCCTGTACATTTTCATAACCTGCAAACTGCACCTGCTTTTCCACTGGCGCCTGCGCCATTGGGAAATCGTAGCAGCCGCCCTGGAAGTGCTCGTGGCTTAAAATCGAGCCGCCCACAATAGGCAAATCTGCATTTGAGCCCACCACATAGTGAGGAAATGCGGTAATAAAGTCCAGCAGCTTTGTAAATGCCGCCCGATCAATTTTCATAGGAATATGCCGGCTGTTAAACACGATGCAATGCTCATTGTAGTATACATAGGGAGAATACTGCAAGCACCACTCCTGCCCTGCCACCGTAATGGGAATAATACGGTGATTCTGCCGTGCAGGGTGGTTCAGCCGGCCTGCATAGCCCTCATTTTCCACACACAGCTGGCACTTGGGATAGCCGCTCTGGGGCGCCAGTTTTGCGGCGGCAATGGCTTTGGGGTCTTTTTCCGGTTTGCTCAGGTTGATGGTAATATCCATATCGCCATAGGGGCTGGCATATTTCCACCGCATATCCTTTTTAATGCGGTAGCGGCGGATATAATCTGTATCGCAGCTAAGCTGATAATACCAATCCGTCGCCGCTTTGGGACTCTGGGCATATTCTCTCCGGAATTGGGCAATTACCTCACGTGGCATAGGTGTGAGAATGCCCATCAGTTTTGTATCAAACAAATCCCGGGCTGTTACGGAATTATCACACAGACCCTTTTCGCAGGCATACTCCAAAATGCCCCCCAGAATTTCCTCCAGCGCTTCCGGCTGTTTCTCCTCGCTGGGCTCGTAGCTGTCCAACTGCAGCGCCTCCAAAAGCCGGTTACGAGTAAACGTTATATCCCAGTCTGTAATCAGACCGCAGCGAAGCCCATAGGAAACAAGGGCATCAATATAGGTTTCAATTTTCATATGTATCCTCCCTGTCCAAGCAACACGGAATGTAAATGTTTTGCGTACACGACGAACTGTAATGTAGTATAACACAGCGCCTTGCTTTTGTAAATGCGCAATGGTCATTATAAAAATAAAAAGCACTGCTTTCGCAGTGCTTTTCTGTCTATGGGCTACAAAAAAGATATTTTCGGCAGTTTTGCGTATGAATTCGAACTCTCACATGAAATTGATATCGTCCTTCAAGGATGACATTTCTGCAAAAAATCATCGTTACCTATTGACAAACATCTATGTGTTGAAT
>JAZRGQ010000155.1:0-7449 GCA_045644405.1 Faecousia sp. | reverse complement strand
GTCGATATCCATCTCGGTGCCGTCGGAGAACTGAACGCCCTCCTTCAGGGTGAAGTCATAGAAAACAGTGCCGTCTTCGTTCTCAGTGATAACGCAGTCAGCAATGCCGTTGTAGGTGTAGTCGGTGCCGTTGTAGGGACGGACTTCACCCTCGATGCCGTTCATAACAACAGCACCCTCACGGTCGGTGCCCAGCAGACCCAGGTGAACCAGGCTCAGGACATCGTTTTCATAAGCATTGGTGTAGAAGAAGGGAGAGAACTTGCCATCGAAGTTTTGAGTACCGATGACCAGGGTCTTATCATCCTCTACAGCCGCATCAGTGCCGACAGTAGTTTCTGCATCAGAAGGCACTGTTGCATCGTCTGCGGGCTGGCAACCTGCGAACACAGTCAGCATCATTGTCAGAGCCAGCAGAAGAGCAAGAATTTTTGTAAGATTCTTCATTTTCTTACCTCCTAAAATTTTTATATTCGATCGGATAACCGATAAAATATACCAAGTAAATAAGGGTTACGCCTTTTCTTTTGCCTGCGCCAGCTTGCACCGGGGCAGCAGGTACACAGAAGCTGCCAAAGCAATTCCAATGCAAGCAATGCTCACCGGCTCTCCGGGCTGGACGCCCACCAGAAAAGCATATGCAACAGACCCGGCAAATGCCACAGCCAGCAGCACCGTCAGCGTGATACTTGCTCTGCGCAAGCGGCGCTGCGTCTTATCCCGGTGCTCACGGGTGAAGGGCTCCTTTGTCAGAAACAGGCGGCGGGCAACCGCCAGCAGCCAGTATTCCGGCAGCAGAGTCAACGCCACAGGCAGCAATACGTAAATTGTGCGGGTAATCATTGTATCGGACAGGAACATCGGCAGCAGCATCAGCAGTACGCCAACCGCCACTGCAAGCACTGTCCAGGCAAGGCGCCGTATTTGGGCAGGATAGCAGAACATAAACTCAGGTCCTTGATAAATCCGACGCTGCTCCGGCTTTCCTCTGGCGTTTACAAACGTCTCCAGCCGATAATCCGATGCATATTTCCTGTCTGCCATTCAAGCTCCTTATTCTGTCGGTTATAGAATAACCGACACAAGGGCTAACCCTTGTGGTTTTCTGTGGTTTTGCTTGCAAAATCTTTGTGCAAAACACAAATGCTCCTGTCTCGAGGACGAAAAAGCATTTGAAACATTATAGCACACCGCTGCTAAATAATCAACAAAAACTTTTCATTTTTCAAGGATTTCCAACCATATCAGGCTGTTTTTCCTTTTGCAATTCCGCGTTTGCCCGTTTTTCTTCCTTTACAGCGGAGTTTGCTTGATTTTTGCATAGCGGCGGGGGTATTTTGCAGGGGTCTTTGCCACCTTTCGCAGCACAATTACTGTGTGCGCCGTATCCTCCACAGGGAACTGCGCCACCTTTTCCAGCTTCAGTCCCAGCTGACGGATTGCGTTCTTTGCCTCCTCCAGCTCCTGCTCTGCGGCTGTGCCTTTCATTGCCAGCACCAGACCGCCAACCTTTACATAGGGTGCCGTCAGCTCCAGCAAAATATGCAACCGCGCTACAGCGCGGCTGGTAGCAATGTCATACTGCTCCCGCCGGGTTGCCACCGCTTCCTCTGCCCGGGCGGTAATGCACGTAGCCTCCACGCCCAACTGCGGCAGGGTTTCTTCCAGCCAGGCCATTCGCTTACCCAGCGAATCCAACAGTGTCAGCTTTGCCTGAGGGCAGGCGATTTTCAGCGGCACGCCGGGAAAACCGGCGCCGCAGCCCACATCAATCACCTGTTTATCTGCCATATCTGTCAGCGTCAGCAGGGTCAGGCTGTCCAGCAGATGCAGCTTTGCCACCTGCGCAGGCTCTGTGATTGCGGTCAGATTCATCACCTGATTCTTTTCAATCACTGCCTGTCCGAAGTCGCACAGCTGCCGGCAGGTTTCCGTCTCCAGCGTTAACCCCAGCGCAGGCAACCCCTGCTCCAGTGTTTCCAGCATCTTACTCATCTGCGCCTTCCGTTCCCTCAGGGGCATTGACCAAGCCGTTCAAGTCCACCTGATCTTCGTCCAGCGGGTCGAACACTTCTTCCTCTACCTCTTGAGAGGGCAGAGTGATTTTCTGAATGTGCCAGACCACCAGCAAATCGCAGAAATCTCCGTCAACAGCGGTGTTTTTACCGAAATACTTTTCATAAACCTGCATATCCGCATCTACATTGGCGTGCTGACCGGCAGCCAGCTTTTCCAGCTCGCCGTTGCCGGTGGTTTTGCTCACCGCCTCCAGCGCGCGGTAGCAGGCGTTATACGCCATCAGGTAGCCTGCATAGCGGAACTCTACAGAGGCGTTGGCGTCGCAAGCCATAAACGCGGCAAAATCTGCGTCCGCCTCTCTGGTAATGCACATTCTGCGCGCCATTTCCCTACACATCGCGTAGGGCAGGCAAACGGTGGGCAGGTCGGGGTTTACCGCCGCCTCGCCGGTTAAGGGCATCATCTTGCCGGCGGTTGTTTTACCACCGCCGAAGTTCAGCTTCTTCACAGGCAGCGTGCTGCCGGCGAACACCGCGTAGTGCTGTTCATACGACAGGGTATGGAAACCGTCAGCTGCCTGCGCCGCTGCTGTTTCAAAATCGCCAATCTGCACCCGTCCGTTTTCGTCCCGCTTTACCTGGGTGGACAGAGAATTGGCATATTCTCTATAGTATTCTGCTGCGTCCACAAGCTCCGATACTGTGTAAGCATATTCCGCGTCCTGCAAACGCACATCGTCTGCCAGAGGACCGGCATAATCATTTAAGCCGTAAATGCCTGTATTGAGCAGGAACATCAGACTTGCGCCTGCCAGCACCCAGCCAAACCACTGAATCGGATTCCATTTCAAAATCAACATCAGCACAAAGCTGGCAAGCACCACCGCGCCCAGCGCCAGCAGCACCGTCTGCCAGACGCAGAAACTTACTTCGCTGCTCCACTGCGCCAGATATGTCTGAATCATACGGCTTACATAAGGATAAATCATATCCACCAGAACCGTATGGGCAGCCGCAAACTGCCGCAGACCCCAAGTGCCGGCTGCAAGAATAGCAGCTACTAAATATCCTCGCCAATATTTCAAAGGACACGCCTCCTTAATGGGTATTTTTCCCTGTGTTTCAGTTCGTACCCTATAGTATAGCACAGATTTTTTGTTTTGTCTGCCCCAAAATGCTTATTTTTTTGCAAGAACGCCCAGAACGCCGTCTTGAAAAACATCTGTAATCTCCACCGGCAGCAGCTGATTGTGCAAATCCTGCGCCTGCACGTACACCTTTACATAGTTGGGCGCGTGGCCGGTATAGTAAGTAAGCTGCGCCTCCTCAAACAAAACCTGGACGCATTTGCCCACCATTGCCTGCCGGTACTCCAGCGACATCTGCTGCGCCACGTCGATTGCCTGACGGCTGCGGCTTTCCTTTTCTTTGTTGCTGTGCTGACCGGGCATTTTGTCTGCCGGTGTACCGGGTCGGCGGGAATAGGGGAAAATGTGCATATCCGCAAACTTGCAGGCGCGGATAAACGCCAGACTCTGCGCAAATTCCTCCTGCGTTTCGCCGGGAAACGCCACAATCATATCGGTGGTAATGGCGCAGTCGGGAAACGCCTGCCGCAACAGTTGCAGACTTTCTGCGTAACGGGCGGTATCGTACTTACGGCGCATACGCTGCAATACCGTATCGCAACCGGACTGCATAGAAAGATGAAACTGGGGGCACAGATTGGGCAGCGCCTGCAAACGATTGCAGAATTCCCGGGTTACCACCCGCGGCTCCAACGAGCCCAGCCGCACCCGCATTTCCGGCACCGCCTTGCAGACAGCCTCTATCAATGTGGCAAGATTGGGCCTGCCGGGCAAATCCACACCCCAGGAAGCAATCTCAATGCCTGTAATCACAATCTCCCGATAGCCCTGCTGCGCCAGCTGCTTTGCCTGCTCTACCGCCAGCTCTGCCGTTGCCGAGCGCACCGGTCCTCTTGTATAGGGAATGATGCAGTAGGAGCAGAAATTCACGCAGCCGTCCTGCACCTTCAGCATTGCCCGCGTCCTGCCTTCCAGTCCGCCGGCGGGCAGCACTTCAAATTCCCGCCGCTGCAGTGCATTATCCAGCACCGGAACGGCAGTTTTCTTTTCTGCCGCGCTGATAACCTGCTCCAAAAATTCTCTGTGGCTGCCGCTGCCGCCTATCACATTCACGCCCAAACCTGCCAGCTTCTGCTCACCCTGCTGACAGTAGCAGCCGCACACCGCCAGCACCGCGTCGGGATTCTGCCGGCGGCACCGGCGAATCACCGCCCGGTTTTTCTTGTCCGCCACAGCGGTAACCGAGCAGGTGTTGATAATGTAGCCGTCGCAGGACTCACGGAAACTGCCGATTTGGTGTCCTGCCTGCTGCAGAAGCTGCTCCATCGCCTGCGTTTCATATTGATTTACCTTGCAACCAAGGGTATAAAATGCGAATTTCATAGTGATTACCACCAATGTTTCAAATATTTCCCCGATAAAAAATCGTTATCTTCGTCTATTGTAATCCGTTGTTTTTCTGTTATAATTGAGCCTGTCGCGTCTTTTCCCAAGTATATTATAATCGAAAAAACGCGGTTTGTACAGTACAGGAGGCATTTTGATGGAACATTTTCATATCTGCTTTCACTCCTTTCAGCAGGCCCGCGCCTTTGTAGAGCTGGCGATGCAACAACCCTTTGCTGTTACGGTGGGCAACGAGCGGCAGCAGATTAACGGAAAAGATTTGATGGGCATCTTCTGCCTGGACCACTCGAAACCTGTGCGGGTTTGCGCCGAGTGCTCTCAGCAGGAATTTGCAGTTTTTCAGCAGGCAGTGGCAATGCTGCCTTAATAGTCCTTGCAGGCGTATTGTTTTTAGACAATACGCCCTTTTTATATCCGCACTTGCCAAACAGGGTGCGTTTTTGCTATAATAACCGATAGTATGTTTACTTCTGCGAATGAGGTGCTGGAAAATGATATTCGGAAAACACATAAATCGCTATTATCTGCGGTTTGCCCCCCGCCTGCTGCTGGGTCTTTTTGCCCTGTTTCTGGTGGACGGCTTGCAGCTGATTGTCCCCAACCTGTATCAAATGGTCATCAACGGTATGCTTGACGGCTATGTTACGGTTGACGGCGCGCAGCTGCTCTTTGATATGACCTTCCTTCTGGAAAAAATCTGCGCGCCTATGATTGTCATCATACTGGCAATGGTCTTTGGCAGATTTCTGTGGCGCGTCTGCTTTTTCGGTACAGGTATCGGCGTGGAAACCGACCTGCGCAACCGTATGTTTGACCGGGCTAAGAATCTGAGCCACCAATACTATCAGGAAAACAAAATCGGCAACCTGATGAGCCTGTTTACCAACGACCTGGATACGGTGCAGGAGTGCTACGGCTGGGGCATTATGATGTTTCTGGACGCGGTGCTGCTGGGTGTTCTGGCAATCCGGAAAATGTGGCGTATGGACGGATTCCTCACACTGCTTTCCCTGATTCCTATGGCGCTGCTGCTAGCGTCCGCCACTCTGGTTGGCAGATATATGATGAAAAAATGGGACCAGCGGCAGGAGGCGTTCTCCAGAATGTCCGACTTTGCCCAGGAGAGCTTCTCCGGTATTGCTGTAGTAAAGGCGTTTGTCAAGGAAGCCCGGGAGCTGATGGCATTCCGGAAGCTGAATCGGGAAAACGAGCAGGCAAACATCGCCCACACAAAGGCGGCTGTTCTGTTGCGTATTCTGGTTACCCTGTTTGTGGAAAGCGTTATCTGCATTATTCTGGGCTACGGCGGCTATCTTGTGTGGAAGGGCGTGTTTAACGCCGGTCAGCTGGTGGAATTTATCGGCTACTTTACTTCTATCGTCTGGCCCATTATGGCTGTTTCCGAGCTGATTGATATGACCAGCCGCGGCAAAGCCTCTCTTGAGCGCATCTCTCAGCTGCTGGACGCCAAGCAGGACGTGATTGACCGCCCTGATGTGAAGCCTCTCAAGAATATGCAGGGCAAAATTGAGTTCCGCAACCTTTCCTTCCGGTATCCGGACGGAGATTTCGACGTGCTGGAGAATATTTCCTTTACCATCGAAGCCGGACAAAATGTAGGCCTTGTAGGCAAAACCGGCGCAGGAAAAACCACACTGGTAGATTTGCTTTTACGTATTTACAACGTACCCGACGGCACGATTTTTATTGACGGACAGGACGTAAATACCGTGGCTATCAGCGATGTGCGAGCAGGCTGCGCCTATGTGCCGCAGGATAACTTCCTGTTCTCCGACACCATTGCCAACAACATCGCCTTCGGCGCGGACAATGTTCCCGAGGAAACCGTTGCCTATGCTGCAAAGCTGGCTGACGTGGACGGCAATATCCGCGAATTCTCCAAAGGCTATGATACTGTGCTGGGCGAACGTGGCGTTACTGTGTCCGGCGGACAAAAGCAGCGCATTTCCATCGCACGCGCCCTGCTGCAGGACGCCCCCATTCTGATTCTGGACGATTCGGTTTCCGCTGTGGATACCAAAACCGAGCAGACCATCTTGTCCAATCTCCACGAAACCCGCCAGGGCAAGACCACCATTTTGATTGCCCACCGGATTTCCACCATCGAAAAAATGGACAGTATCCTGTTCCTTGAGGACGGGCATCTGGCTGCGTGGGGTCCTCACGCAACGCTTTACGAAACCTGCCCCGCCTACCGCAAAATGGTAGACCTGCAGCGTCTGGAGGAAGAAGGAGGTGGACACAATGCCTGAGTATCTTCCTATTTTAATCGCCGGCAGTATTATCGGCGTATTTTCCGTTTTGTTCATAGTCGCCTACGCGTTGGTGAAAAACAAAAAAGAACAGATGGGCTATGACCGGCATATGGCAGACGGAGAAATTATCCGGCGTCTTTCCCGGTATGCCAAGCCCTACTGGAAGCAATTTCTTCTGGTGCTGGTGGTAATGCTGCTTTCCATCGTCTACGATTTGGTGGCGCCGCTGCTGATTGGCTACATTGAGGAGCTGGTCTCCGAGGATTTCCAGCTTTCCCGCCTGTTCACTGTTGTGGCTATCTACGGCGGTACATTGCTGGTTTCCCTGATTTGTACCTATATTCAGGCGATGCTGCTGCAAAAAACCGGTCAGAAAATTCTGTCCGCCCTGCGGCTGGATTTGTTCGCCCACATCGAAAGCCTGTCCCACGAGCAGCTCAACAACATTCCTGTGGGCAAGCTGGTAACCCGCGTTACCAACGATACCAACGCAATCAGCTACCTGTTTACCAACATTCTGGTTACCCTGGCAAAGAACTGTATGGTAATTCTGGGTGTGCTGGTGGCAATGCTGATGCTCAACTATATGCTGACGCTGATGGTGCTGTGCTTTGTGCCTTTTGTGGTGCTGTTTACGGTGATTTTCCGTAAATTCTCCCG
>JAZRGQ010000154.1:0-2020 GCA_045644405.1 Faecousia sp. | reverse complement strand
TTTTTGGTGCCGGTAACCGGAATCGAACCGGTACGGATTTTACTCCGAGGGATTTTAAGTCCCTTGTGTCTACCTGTTCCACCATACCGGCAGGTCTGCTCATATTACCATATTTTTACCCTGCCGTCAAGCAGTTATAATTGGTCTAAATTCAGAGAATAAGGCTCCAGACAGTTGGCAATAAACCAATCCAACTCCGGCAGCTTCATCGCCTGCAGCGCCTGCAGCGTCTGCTTTGCGGCAGAGTCAAACTCTGTATTGCCCGCCTTCTGCTCCTCGATACATTTAATATATGCAGACAGCTTATCTGCCGCCTTGACAATAGGCTTCAGCGCCTCTTCCGACTCCTGAATCAAGGGAGCATAGCTCTGCCGCAGCGCCGGCGGCAGCAAATCCAGCAGCCGCTCTCCAGCCACCTGCTCCACCTGCTTATACGCGTCCTTAATCTGCGGATTATAATACTTAATCGGCGTGGGCAAATCCCCTGTAAGAATTTCCGACGCATCGTGATACAGCGCTGCCACAGCGCATCTGTCCGGATCGGGTCCCTCCAGATGGAGAATGTCCCGCCGAATCAGCGCCAGCGCGTGGGCAAGCACCGCCACCTGATGGGAATGCTCCTGAATATTTTCTGAAAAGGTATTGCGCATCAGACCCCAGCGGGTGATGTAGCGCATACGCCCCAGCAGAGCGTAAAATTCATTTGCCATTACAAGCCTCTTTCTCAATCACTTTTTCTATGATTTCCGGCAAATCGGCAGGGTTCTCGCACAGGTATTCAGCGCCCGCCTCCTCAAAGCACGCCTTATCCCGGAATCCCCACAACACACCGACACAGGGAACGCCTGTGTTTTTAGCGGTGAGTATGTCCACCTCGCTGTCGCCTACATACACACAGGTATCTACACCCAGCACCTGCATCGCATTGTGCAGCATATCCGGCGCCGGCTTCCGTGGACAGGTAGCGCTTTCGCCCCAGGCGGGAATATCACCGAACAGCTCCTTGCACAGAATCTTTGTGGCTTTATCCGGCTTATTGGATACGATTGCCAGCGGGTACTTCTTCTTCAGTACCTCCAGTGCCTCCGGCACGCCTGCATAGGGGGCGGTTTTGATGCGGGCGTGGGCTGCGTAATACGCCTGATAGTCCGCCAGCACCTGCGCCACCGGCGGGTCATCTTCCCTGCCGGGCAAAGACAGGCGAATCAGCTGTTCCGCGCCGTTGCCCAGAAAACGGCGTACCTGCTCCTGCGTGCGCTGGGGGCAGCCGTATTGCGCCAGTATGTGATTGACCGCATCGGTCAGGTCTTCCAATGTATTGAGTAATGTACCGTCCAGGTCAAACAAAACTCCGATTTTCATTTCATATGCCTCGATTCTTCAAAATGCGAATGTCCTCTCCCACAAAGGTCAGACCGCGGAAATTACCTTGCAGCCGGGAAGCAATCTGGGGAGAATAGCGGCGGGCAATCTCGTCCACATTCAGATTGGTGGAAATAATGGTTGCCTTGCCTGCCAGCAGCCGGTCATTGACCAGACTGTACAGCGCCGCGGTTACAAAATTGCCCGGCAGCTCTGTGCCTAAGTCGTCCACAATCAGCAAATCGCACTGCGTCAACAGGTTTGCCTGCTGCGTGCTCTGCTCATCGGGAGAAAAACGGTTTTTTTCCAGCTTTGCAAACAGGTGGGTTGCGGTTTCATACGCCACGCAGTAGCCCTTTTCTGCCACAGCGCCGGCAATACAGGCGGAGAACATTGTCTTTCCCAGACCGGTACCGCCTACAAACAGCAAATTGCCGCTGCCTGCGCCAAATTGCTCGGCATATTTTTTGCAAATGTCCAGATTCCGCTTCATAATTGCCCGAGGGCTGGCGCCGTAGCGGCTGTCCGGCTTATCCGGATAGTAGTCAAGGCGCACATTTTCAAATTGCGCCTCGCCGCAGGCAAGCAGCGAAAGCTCCCGCTTTTGCTCCTGCTTGCACAGCTCCAGCAAACAAGTACACATATTGCTGCCCAGATA
>JAZRGQ010000153.1:0-10012 GCA_045644405.1 Faecousia sp. | reverse complement strand
CCGGTTTTCCGGTGAATTAGGGTGGTACCGCGATTTATCTCGCCCCTATGTATAGGGGCGAGTTTTATTTTTTGTATATTTTTATTGGAGGTAAACCAATGAGTAAAAAAGCATATGGAGTGAACGAACTGCGGGAGATGTTTCTTTCCTTCTTTGAAAGCAAGGGACATTTGCGTCTGCCCAGCTTTTCCTTGATTCCGCAAAACGATGCGTCGCTGCTGTTAATCAACTCCGGTATGGCGCCGATGAAGCCCTATTTTAAGGGTGAGGTTGGGCCCCCTCGCAAGAGAGTGTGTACCTGCCAGCAGTGTATCCGTACCGGCGAGATTGAAAATATCGGCAAGACAGCCCGCCACGGCGCCTACTTTGAGATGCTGTGCAACTTCTCCTTCGGTGATTACTTCAAGCGCGAAGCCATTACCTGGAGCTGGGAGTTTTTGACCAAGGTTGTAGCTCTTGAGGCTGACCGGCTATATCCGTCTATCTATGAAAATGACGAGGAAGCTTTTGAATTATGGAATAAGGAAGTGGGCATTCCCGCGGAGAAAATTTTCCGTTTTGGCAAGGCAGACAATTTCTGGGAGCACGGCTCCGGTCCTTGCGGTCCCTGCTCTGAGATTTACTATGACCGTGGCGAAAAATACGGCTGCGGCAGCCCCGATTGTACAGTAGGCTGCGAGTGCGACCGGTATATTGAAGTATGGAACAATGTGTTCTCCCAGTTTGATAATGACGGCAACGGCAATTACACCGAGCTGGTGCAGAAGAACATTGATACCGGTATGGGTCTTGAGCGTCTGGCAGTTGTGTGTCAGGACGTAAACTCTCTGTTTGATGTGGATACGGTTATGAACATTACCAACCACGTTACCGCGCTGACCGGCGCAGCTTACGGACAGAGCGCTAAGACCGATGTTTCTCTGCGTGTTATTACCGACCATATCCGCGCGTCTACCTTTATGATTGCAGACGGCGTGCAGCCCACCAACGAAGGCCGAGGCTATGTGCTGCGCAGACTGCTGCGTCGCGCTGCCCGCCACGGCAAGCTCTTAGGCGTCAACAATCCCTTCCTGTATCAGGTGGTGGAAACGGTTATTCAGGAAAATGAAAACCACTACGCCTATCTGCGTGAACGTGCGCAGCACATTATCCGCGTGGTAAAGAACGAGGAAGAGAATTTTGCCCGCACCATTGATACCGGTATGCGGATTTTCAATGAGAAGCTGGCAGAGCATAAGGCTGCCGGTAAGACAGTGTTCTCCGGTGAAGATGCGTTCCTGCTGTCCGATACCTACGGTTTCCCCATTGACCTGACTGTGGAAATGCTGGAAGATGAGGGTATGGTTGCAGATATGGAGCGCTATACCGCCTGCCGTGAGGAGCAGCGTGTGCGCGCCCGTGAGGACCGCAAGAAAATGGGCGACCTGGGCTGGGCAGGTATCGATTTCGGCCTGGACAACACGCCCACAGCCTTTGTAGGCTATGATGTAAACAACTGCGACAGTAAAGTGCTGGCAGTTTGTGTGGGAGAGGAAGTTACCGGCTCTATTACCGGCGGCGAAAAGGGTATTATTGTTCTGAATAAGACACCTTTCTATGCGGAAATGGGCGGTCAGGCAGCTGACCACGGTGTGATTCTTGTGGGAGACAGCCGCTTCCAGGTTACCGATGTACAGAAGGACAAGGGTGGCAAGTATCTGCACAGCGGTCATATGGTCAGAGGTACGATTAAGGTCGATGATATTGTATGCGCCAGCATTGATGTGGAGCGCCGCCGCGCCATTATGCGCGCCCACTCTGCAACCCACCTGCTGCAGAAGGCGCTGAAGAGTGTACTGGGCGACCACGTGCATCAGGCAGGCTCTCTGGTAGAGCCGGACCGTCTGCGTTTTGACTTCTCTCACTACTCTGCGGTAACAGCTGAGGAAATGGCAAAAATCGACGCGATCGTTCAGAGCGCTGTGCTGGAGGGTTATCCGGTACAGGTGCGTGAAATGCCTATTGATGAAGCAAAGGCGATGGGTGCGATGGCGCTGTTCAGCGAGAAATACGGCGATACAGTCCGCGTAGTAAATATGGGTGGTTACTCTATTGAGCTGTGCGGTGGTACCCATCTGGACAATACCGCAAAGGTTGGTCCTTTCCGGATTGAAAGTGAAGGCTCTGTTGCTTCCGGTGTGCGCCGTATTGAGGCGATTACCGGTAAGGCGTGCCTTGAGGATATGGCGCAGACTCACGAGCTGCTGTATACCGCAGCTGCCGAGTATAAGGTCAAGCCTGCCGAGCTGGTGGATAAGATTCACGCCCAGCTGGAGGAGGTCAAGGCGCTTAAGAAGACAATTGAGTCTTTCAAGGCAAAGGAGACCGCAGGAGAGGTTGACCGGTTCCTGCTTGGCGCCAGAACGGTTGGCGGCTTGCGCGTAATTACTGCCAATATTCCCGATGCTGACGCCGGCAAGCTGCGTCAGATGGGTGATACACTGCGGGATAAGGACGCCAGCACTGTAGCGGTCCTCTCCAGCGTTTGCGGCGAAAAGATTACAATTCTGGCTGTCTGCGGCAAAGAAGCGGTCGCTAAGGGCTTGAAGGCAGGCGAGCTGGTTAAGCAGGTCTGCGCCTGCTGCGGCGGCAGTGGTGGCGGTAAGCCGGATTCTGCTATGGGCGGCGGTAAGGATTTGGATAAGCTAGATGACGCTCTGGCAATGGTCGATGACTATGTTGTCTCCAAGGTGGGCGCATAATCAGGACCTGATTACAAAGCGCTCTGCTTTTCAATGATGTGAAAGAAAATGAAAAGAAAGGGTGCTGCCTAGTCGCAGCACCCTTTTTGTACTACTGGAGGAAATATGCGTATACTGATGTGGTTTACAATCGGCTTTGCTGCCGCCTGTGCGGCAGGCGTATATTTGGTATCCGGCAGCTGGCTGTTATGGCTTGCACTTTTCTGCCTGTGCGCTGCGGTTGGAATGTTTATATTCGGCACAAAATGGAGCAAAATCACCGCTCTTGTAGTGGCAGGTTGTATGTTCGGCTTTTTATGGCAGTGGGGGTTTGACTCTTTGTATCTGCAAAACGCCAGAGCATATGACGGAAAAATCATACACGCAGAATTTACCGTAATTGATTATAGCGTTACCACGCAAAACGGTATAACAGCGGACGGCAGAATTGCTTTGGAGGGGAAGACCTATCCAATTCGGGCGTATCTTGATGATATACAGGACTTGAAACCGGGAGACCTTGTGAGCGGCAGCTTTCAGCTGCGGTATACCGGTACCGGCGGCAAACAGGAGGTTACCTATCACAGCGGAAAGGGAATTTTCTTGCTGGGATATGCCCAGCAGACTCCGGAAGTTACACCCTGTGAAAAAGTGCCGGCGCGGTATTTTGCGCCCTACCTCAGAAAGCAAATAACCGGTTTGCTGGACAGAATATTCCCTGCTGACACAGTGGGCTTTGCACGAGCGCTGCTGCTGGGTGATACCACCCGACTTTCCGATGCCCTTGCCTCTGCGTTTCGCTCCAGCGGTATTTACCATATTATCGCAGTATCCGGATTGCACGTTTCTATCCTGTTTTCGCTGATATACTTTTTTAGCGGTAAACGCAGGGTGCTGACAGCGCTTATCGGAATTCCGGTGCTTGCGATGTTTGCGGCAATTGCCGGCTTTACACCCTCTGTGGTCAGAGCGTGCCTTATGCAGACGCTTATGATTATTGCAATGCTGCTGAATAAGGAATATGTCCCGCTTACCGCTCTGTCCTTTGCGGTGCTTGTGTTGCTGGCTGTGAATCCAATCAGTATTTCTTCTGTCAGCCTGCAGCTTTCTGTTGGGTGTATGATAGGGATTTTTGCGTTTTCCGGCAGAATTCACGATTATCTGTTATCAGAAAAACGGTTTGGACCTGCAAAGGGAAAGACGCTGAAAGCAAGACTAATCCGCTGGGTGGTGGGCAGTATCTCTGTCAGCACCGGCGCGATGATTGTTACGACACCTCTGTGCGCCATCTATTTTCGTATGGTCAGTCTGATTGGAATAGTTACCAATCTGGCGGTGCTGTGGCTGGTGAATTTTATTTTCTATGCAATTATGGCGGCTGGTATTTTTGGCAGTCTGTTTGTGCAGGTTGGTGTTGGTATCGCTTGGGTTGTTTCCTGGCCAATGCGGTTGGTGCAGACCATAGCAACAGTGTTTGCAAAAGCGCCATTGGCGACAGTTTCCACAGAAAGTCCTTTTATCGTTATGTGGCTGATAACCTGCTATATTCTGCTGGCAGTATTCCTTCTTGCGAAAAAGAAATCGCCTTTGCTGCTCTGTGGGTGTATGGGTGTTTGTCTTGCGGTTGCGGTTACCGCATCTTCGGTTTCTCTTAAACACTATGATACACAGGTGGCTGTGCTGGACGTAGGACAGGGACAATGTATTTACCTGCAAACAGATGGCTGCAATTACCTTGTGGACTGCGGCGGAAATTCTGCCAAATCGGCAGCAGATACTGCGGTTGCTTATTTGCGTTCGCAAGGTATCCGTTCACTGGACGGACTGATTTTAACCCACTTTGATGAGGACCATTCCGGCGGCGCACCGCTGCTGATGAATGAAATTTTTGTGGAGACACTGTATCTGCCGCAGATACAGGATGAGAATCCTGTGGACGTTTTGCTGGAGGAAACCTACGGCGACCGGATTTGCCGCTTGATGCCGCAAGAGGTAGTGGAGCTGGAAACAGGAATTCTTACACTTTTTGCCGGCAATACCCATACGGCGACCAATGAAAACAGCATTTGCGTCTTGTTCCAACCGGAAAATTATGATATACTGATTACCGGTGATAGGGAAGCTGCGGGAGAACGGGCGTTACTTGCTGCAACAGAACTGCCTGAACTGGAAGTGCTGGTCGTCGGGCATCACGGCGCAAGCGATGCAGCCTGCCTTGAGCTGCTGCACCGGACAACACCTGCTGCGGCGGTGATTTCAGTAGGAAGAAACTCTTACGGACACCCCAGCGCGCAGGCACTGGAACGGCTGCGGTTATTCGGCTGCGCAATACTGCGCACGGACCAAGAGGGAACGATTGTATTTAAGGGGTGAGGTTAATGGCTAAAATTGAGGAGAAATCCAATGGCTTGCAGGAGCTGAAGCTGGCGCTGCGAGAGAAAAAGCCTGCCCATTTTTACATTTTTCACGGTGAAGAACGTTTCCTCTTACAGCACTATTTGACTCAGCTGAAAAAGCTGATGATTGATGATTTAACCGAATCTTTTAATTATCATAAACTGACCAATGAGACCTTTTCTGTGCGCAGCTTTGCCGAATGCGTGGAGAATCTGCCGATGATGGCGGAAAGCACGATGATAGTTGTGGACGAAATTGACATTTTCAAGCTTCCGGAGGCGGACAGGGAGAAAATGATGCAGGTCATTTCCGATATTCCGGAATATTGCACTGTGGTTTTCTGCTACGAAACAACTCCGTGGAATCCGGACAAGCGGTTGAAAAAACTGTGGGAAGCTGTGCAGAAAAATGCAAGCATTGTTGCATTTGAAAAACAGAGTCTGCGGGACCTTTCTGCATGGATTACCCGGCATTTTGCCGCTAATAAAAAGACTATCACGCAGGAATTGTGCGAGTATTTAATAGAGATTACCGGCGGCACGATGACTGCTCTTGCCGGAGAAATTTCTAAAATTTGCGCATATTCCGGCGCAACCGCAATCGTTAAAAGCGATATTGACGCGGTAACAGAGCCGGTGCTGGAGGCTGCTGTTTTCCGAATGGCTGACCGGATTTGCAGCGGTGAATGTGGCGTTGCATTGGTGCAGCTGCAAAAGCTGCTGAAAATGCAGCAGGAGCCGCTGATGATTCTGGGCGGTATGGGAAGCCATTTCCGCCGTTTAAGCACCGCCAGAGCCCTGCTGGATAACGGCAAGAGTTCAGACCAGCTGATGAAGCTGTATTCCATTGGTGATTATGCGGCGCGAAAGACTATGTCTGCCGCCGGTAAATTGTCTGCCCGTTTTTACCGTAGCGCCGCTGAGCTGATTCTGGAAACGGACAGAAATATAAAAACCTCTTTTGATACGCCGGAAAGACTGCTGGAATTGCTGGTTATCCGGCTTTCACAGGAGGCAGCCAATGATTAAAATTCAGGAAGCGATTCTTGTTGAGGGCCGCTATGATAAAAATACGCTGTCGCAAGTGGTGGATGCGCCGATTCTGGAAACCTCCGGCTTTGGAATTATGAAGGATAAGGCGCAGCTTTCTCTGCTGCGGCGGGTAGCCCGGACAAGAGGACTGATTGTATTTACCGATTCTGACGGCGCTGGATTTGTGATTCGCAATTTCTTAAAAGGTGCCATTGACAGCCGCTACCTTAAGCACGCCTACATTCCGGATATTTACGGAAAAGAGCGTCGAAAAGCGGCGCCTGCCAGAGAAGGAAAGCTGGGCGTAGAGGGTATGACACCGGAAGTACTGGTAAACTGCCTGCGCAGAGCCGGTGCTACCATCATCGGGCAAGATTGCGCCAAGCCTGCATCTGTGATTACCAAACAGGATATGATGGCTCTGGGGCTGTCCGGCGGTGCCGACAGCAGCAAAAAAAGAAAGCAGCTGCTGGCTGCTTTGGAGCTGCCTGCCCATATGAGCGCAAACGCGCTTTTACAGGCGCTGAATTTACTATACAGCCTTGATGAACTTAAGCAAATTCTCGGTAATATGGGAGAGCCGAAATGATTGATATACAGGTAAAAGACCTGACAAAATTCTTTGTAATTGGAGAAAACCTTCTTGACGGACTCACTTTTGAGGTGCAGGAGGGTGAGCGGGTTGCCATTCTGGGCCGAAACGGCTGCGGAAAAACAACGCTGTTCAACATTCTCACAGGGCAGATGGACTATGATTCCGGCTCTGTGTTTGTAAATCCAAATAAGCGGCTGGGACTCATTTCCCAGATTCCTCATTATCCCCAACACTACACAGTCCAGCAGGTGCTGCAAACTGCGTTTGCGCCGCTGTTGAGCGCGAGAAACCGTATGCATCAGCTGGAGCAGGAAATGGCAGGCGGTGCCACCCAGGCGCAGCTGGCGGAATATGATAAGCTTGTCAACCGTTTTCAAGCCGGCGGCGGCTATGATATGGACGTCAATACAGACAAAATATGTAACGGTTTGGGCATTTCGGCCCGGCAACGCGCGCAACGTTTTGACAGTCTGTCCGGCGGTGAAAAAACCAGAGTAAATCTGGCAAGACTGCTGCTTGAGGAAACGGATATTTTGCTGCTGGACGAGCCCACCAACCATCTGGATTTATCCAGTGTTGAATGGCTGGAAGGCTATATACACAGCTTTAAGGGTACTGTGCTGACCATATCTCACGACCGCTATTTTCTCGATAGAGTTGCCCAGCGGGTTGTGGAGATAGTGGACGGCCACGCGGGGCATTACGCGGGTAACTACTCGTTCTATATTGATGAAAAACAAGCGCGTTTTAATCTGCAGCTGAAGCAGTATGAGCAGGAACAGGCAAAACTGAAGCAGCTGGGTTATACGGTAGAGCGTATGAAGGGCTGGGGTATTAACAACCGCACGCTGTACCGCCGGGCTATGTCGATTCAGCACCGTATGGAGCGGATAAAGAAAACAGAACGTCCTAAAACAGAAAAGAAAATGAAAGCCACATTCGGAGAAAAGGATTTTTCCGGCGATGTGGTTGTTAAGACCCGGGATTTTTCCAAAGCCTTTTCCCAGCGCACGCTGTTTTCTGATGTGGAGCTGCTGGTCGAGGGCGGTGAACGGATTGCGCTGCTTGGCGATAACGGCACCGGAAAGACTACTTTCTTAAAATGTCTGCTGGGTGAGGAGCCCTATCTGGGCAAGGTGCAGTTTGGCCCAACAGTAAAATTTGGCTATCTGCCGCAGATTATTCATTTCGAACACCCGGAACGCACCTTGTATGATACAATGCTTTATGAGAAAAACTGTACTGTGCAGACAGCGCGGGACAGACTGGGCGCATTTATGTTTCAGGGTGAAGATGTGTTTAAGACGGTGGGGAATTTGTCCGGCGGCGAACAATCCCGCTTGCGGCTTTGTATGCTGATGGACGAAAAAATCAACCTGCTTGTGCTGGACGAGCCTACCAACCATCTGGATATAGCCTCACGTGAATGGATTGAAGCTGCGATTGAAGAGTTTGAGGGCGCGTTGCTGTTTGTATCCCACGACCGCTACTTTATTGAAAAATTTGCGGAGAGAATTTGGCTGCTGGAGGACGGAAAGATACGGGACTTCCGCTGCGGCTACAGTAAGTATCGGGCAATTCTTGAGCACGAAGCTGCCAACCGTCTGCCGGCACAGAGCCAGCCAAAGGAAAAGAAGGAAAAGCCAAAGGGCGGCACAAAGGAAACAGAAAAGCTGGTACGCCGCTTAGAACGGGAAATTGACAAGCAGGAGCAGGCGATTGCTTTGCTGGAAAAGCAGATTGAAGATGCCTCTGCCGACTATCAGGAGTTAACCCGCCTTCTGGCGGAAAAAGAAACTGCAGATCAGCAGCTTCTTGATTTAATGGAGCAGTGGGAAACTGCCCAAAGCTAGTATATATCACTTAAAAAGGAGTTTGAAAATGAGTTCTTGTAATGGTAATTGCAGCAGCTGCAGCAGTTCTGATTGCGGCGAACGTACAAAGGAGAGCCTGCTGGCGAAGCTGAATGAAAAAGCAAGCGTAAAAAAGGTGATTGCGGTTGTTTCCGGTAAAGGCGGCGTAGGTAAGTCTACCGTTACAACAATGCTTGCCACCGCAATGGCAAAGAAAGGTAAGCGGGTAGGCGTGCTGGACGCGGATATCACAGGCCCGTCAATCCCCACGGCTTTCGGCGTTACGGAATGCCAGGGCGCGACAAAAGAAGGTCTGTATCCTGCTTTGACAGCCGGCGGTATTCAGGTTATGTCCATTAACCTACTGCTGGATAACAGCACTGACCCTGTTGTGTGGCGTGGACCGGTAATTGCCGGCGCTGTAAAGCAGTTCTGGACAGATGTAATCTGGGAGGACGTTGACTACCTGTTTGTGGATATGCCTCCCGGTACCGGCGATGTGCCTCTGACTGTGTTCCAGAGCCTGCCGGTGGACGGCATTGTGATTGTTACAACCCCCCAGGATCTGGTGCGTATGATTGTAACCAAGGCTGTAAAAATGGCGAATATGATGAAAATTCCTGTGTTGGGTTTCGTTGAGAATTACGCGTATTTGCAATGCCCGGACTGTGGGAAAAAGATTAACGTGTTCGGCGAAAGCAAGCTGGACCTGATTGCGCAGGAGCTGGACATTCCGATTCTTGCCAGACTTCCCATTGACCCGAATGTAGCAAAGCTTTATGACAGCGGCTGTATGGAGCAAGCAAACACAGACGCGATTCATGCGGTTGTGGAAGCAGCAGAAAGAGCATAATAAAACTCCCGGTTAAGAAAACCTTAACCGGGAGTTTACTTTTAATCGTTGGTGTAATTATCAAAATAGCCCTGAATGTAGACGATGGGTGTACCCTTATCGCCAGAGCCGGAGGTCAGGTCGCACAAGGAGCCAATCAAATCCGTTAAACGGCGGGGAGTGGTGCCTTGCGAGGACATATCGCCAACCAGACTGGAGCCGTCCTTCTGCTGGATTCTGCCGCGGATTGCATCGCGCAATGCCTCACCGGAAAGATCGGCAAAATCGTTGTCCGCCAGATACTTCAGCTTCAGCTCGTTGGGTGTGCCTTCCAGACCCGCGGTGTAAGCAGGGGAGACAACCGGGTCAGCCAGCTCCCAGATTTTTCCAACAGGGTCTTTGAAAGCGCCGTCGCCGTAGACCATTACCTCAATATGCTTGCCTGTGCGCTTCAGCAGCTCAGCCTGGATTGTTTCTACCAGGTCCTGACATTCTCTGGGGAACAGCTTTACAGTGTCCTCAGTGGCTTTGTTAGAGCCCAGAAGGCCGTAGGAGGGATTATAACCGCTTCCGTTCACAGGAGC